>JAYVGZ010000255.1:0-7693 GCA_043771805.1 Pseudomonadota bacterium | reverse complement strand
TTTCACCCCCGATTTACTCCGTAAATCGACCCCTGAGGGGTATGGTCGCGCAGCGCAGTTTTATACCGATGCCTGAACGCTTACCAGTCGCCCTATGCGAACGAAACATTTCTCCTTTGCTTTGCGCTTAACCTTATCAAGCCAATCAAGCACGGGAGCTGATCCATCATCTTCTGCGTAAAATAAGATTGTAATTTTGGGCAAGATTCTCCTTGGCATGTTCGCAAATTTACGAACAAAGTTCAATCGAAATTTTTAGTGTAACTTCACTCGAATTGCTCGCGTGGGCTTCCAGCTGACGATTGTCGATTATTTGTATCGAGGGTCATTCAATAATGTTTGGCATGAGCTTTGGCGCTAGTCTCTGCACTCACCGCTTATCGCAACGCGCGATCACCATTCAAGCGAGAGGAGCGTAGACGTGAGAGAGGATTCACCGCCACGGTGAGTGTACCTGCTAAGAATTGTAGTCGATACATTCCAATCCAGGTGCGGGATGCAGTGTTTGTGAGAGATCAAGGGCGATGTACGTACGTTGGTCCCGATGGTCGCCAATGTGGGGAGATCCGTGGAGTACAACTCGACCATATCCAACCGTTTTCTTGCGGGGGGACTCACACGGTTGAGAACCTCCAGATTCGATGTGGGCCCCACAATAGGTACGTCTTTGAACGCGATTGGACGAAGAAGGAGAGCGTAGTTGGGAAGCATCAAGAGAGGAAGTCTGTGCAGTTAAATATTCCTGCAGCAGAGTAATTCAACAGGTGTTAGACCCCTATCGGTTCGTGCCGTCAGTAAAGTTAAAAGTGTCTCTTCCTTTTGACTCAGTCCCTCTACAGGTGCTCGCATTGATATTTTTGTTGATTTTTACCCATTCGAAAACCCGATGAGCCTCTATTATGTTCCAGTGTACTAGTGAAGGCAAACGGGACTTCGCAAGTTAGTTTCAATCATCTGAAGTACAAACTCAAGGTCGACGGGCTTGGTCATGTGCGTGTTGAAACCAGCTGCGATCGCTTCGAGACGATCGCTCTCGTCCCCGCGTCCGGTCATCGCAATCAATAATAGCGAAGCTCCGAGTGCCGCACGCACTTTCCTCGCGACTTCACAGCCGTCCATAGCTCCCGGGAGGCCGATGTCGAGGATCGCAACGTCAGGCTTTTCCGCAAGGATCATCGACAGCCCCTCAGTGCCATCCCGTGCCTCCATTACGTGATGTCCGCTGAGTGCAAGAAATTCGTGAAACATAGTACGCAGGGGTTCATTATCTTCGACCAGCACGATCTTCAGAACATCACTACCCGCTAGTACCTGCAAGGTTTCGGTGAGTGCCCTTCGCAATGGGACTTCGGTTTCTTGCTCGAACCCTTTGGTTTGGGAAAGTCCAACTCGATCAAGATAGGTAGATAATTCATTTACCCATTTATGCGTTGCAACCATGTTATCCAGTGCAGCATCCTGTTCGATATCCGCACCGATGTCAGTGATGGCCTGGAATCCAAAGCTGTCCCCGGATCCATGCATGCAGTGCCCCAAATGCTTCACGGTCTCAAAGTCAGATTGAGCCAGCGCTGCAAGCAGTGTCAAAACATCTTGTCTGCGGTCAAGAAGAAACTGGGGGATCTGCGCTGCCATTATATGATTCGCATGCCTCAGTATCGGGTCTTTGTAGATACGTACCTTTTTCAATAAAGGTGGAATAACCAGGGAATGCTCCTTGATTGCTTGCAGCAACACCTCTTGTTTGATTGGTTTAGTCAAAAAAGCAGTGCACCCCGCCGACATACACAGCTCGCGGTCGCCCTTTAACGCAGATGCTGTTAGCGCGATGATAGGCGTCGACTGCTTGCCGTTTGCTTCTTCCCACGCTCTGATATTGCGAGTTGCCGTTAAGCCATCCATGACAGGCATTTGCCGATCCATCAAGACGAGGTCGTAGTGTCCATCCGCAAACATCTCACAGGCGATAGCGCCAGTCGCTGCGATCTCAACCTGATAAGGTGTGTCGGCGAGGTAGGCTACTGCGATCATGCAGTTGTCCGGAGAATCCTCCACCAAAAGAATACGTAGCGCAGGTAATGGCGACACCGGCCCCGCACCATCCGGCTCGGCAGAACGGCGGGTAGCCGTTGCCGCGGCGCAGATCTCAAAAGGAACCGCAAAAGAAAACACGCTTCCCACCGCAACCTCGCTTTCAACCCAGATTCGTCCGCCCATCAGTTCCACAAGTCGCTTTGAAATCGTGAGCCCAAGTCCCGAACCTCCGAACCTGCGAGTGGTTGACGAGTCGGCTTGCGTGAATCGCTCAAAGACCCGACACAATTTTTCAATCGGAATACCGACTCCAGTGTCCGAGATAGAAAACCGCAATGAAGTTGGACCCTCATCATAGGTGACTCGTAGCGCCACTTGGCCGGATTCCGTGAACTTGATCGCGTTGCCAAGTAAGTTGAGCAACACTTGCTGCAGACGCGTCGGGTCACCAACCAGCTCGTTTGGCACTTTCGGTTCTGTTTCACATACCAAGGTTAGTTGTTTTTCCTGAGCCCGAGCCACCACCATCTCCGTCACTTTCTCCAACAGATCGCGCAATGAAAAACCGGTCCGCTCTAACTCAAGCTGTGAGGGCTCGACTTTGGATAAATCGAGAATATCGTTAATGAGATTCAGCAGGTTGTCGCCTGCGCGACGAAAAACCTGCACGTTGGGAAACTACCAGAGCAAAAATTCACCCACACTTATTGGTGTAGAGCCGAAAAATGTCTATATCGTCCGAAAAACGAGCAGAATCAGAAGCTCGATTGAGCAGTGTGCCTCCAGCTATGTGGCTGTCTACGCCCCTAATGACTTCAAATACACTTTTCTGAAATGGGGTTATGGGCATATTTTGGCCGCCAGTAGAAACCCGTCTCTTCCACCATACTTTCTTAGCCCGTCAGCAATAATGGGCACGTGACGGAGCTCTAGCCGGAAGTCCTTTCGCATATGCCAGAAGCAGCGCGCATGAAAAGTTACAAAGGCGGCCTGAGCTAAGGCTAGGGTTTGATCAATGGGGGCGGACATCCCTAACATTGTATCAAAATTCGGCGCTTTTATGCACCCTGCAAATTCGAGCGAATGTGGCACGCATTATTTAATGACCGCCCTAAAGTAAGTCTACACCAGTTTCATGGGTCAGTCGGTTACATTTAGAGGCAAGGACCCGGCGCTCTCTTTAGATTCGATATACGGCACCTCCAATCACCTACTGTATGATTGGATGATCCGGGTCATACGATTGCATGCCGTTTCTCTGTACTTTCCTACCTCCAGACACATATTACTACAGGAGACCAGTATGAGAGATAACGGCGAGACGACGAGATTTGGCGAACAGCTCCGCGACGCAGGCAACAGTATGGTTGATGGCCTCGACAAAAAGGGGCAGGAGGTCGGGGATGCCGTCCACCGCGGAGTAGAGAAAGCTGAGGGCGTAATCTCATCAGTAGGGGAACGGTTAGTCGATCTCGGTGGAAGCATGAAGCACAAGCTTGAGTCACCGAATGCGATCGGGTGCGCGGCTACTGCGGTGGCAGACGGTATTACCGGGAGTGGTGAATACCTAAAAAACCGAAGCCTCGAACAGATGTCCAAGGACGTGGTTGAGGTTGCTAAGCAGCATCCTATCCCCGTTGTGTGCGTCGGACTCGGCCTCGGATTCTTGTTAGGCCGATCGTGGGTGCGTACCTAGTATGAGCCGAGAAATCACCGAGATCGAGGGGCTGGCAGACCTCGTTAAAGGATTGCTGGTGGACGTGAGATGTCTCGTCCACCAGCAAATTGCTCTCGCGAAGGCCGAGGTCAGCGTTGAGATTGCGAAGGCACGAAGAGCCGCCCAGTCTGTCCTTGTAGCCCTTGTCGTACTTTTACTTGGCAGTATCATGGTGCCGTTCGTTCTGGTTGATTTACTGCAGTACGGCACCAGCTACCGCCTTCCCCAATGGGGTGCGGGCGCCATCGTCTCCTTTGTCTTTATCCTTGGGGGCTGGATACTGCTGCGGAATGCTGTGAGAAACTCAACGGATAGCTACCGCAAGACCATTAATAAGACACCGAGGTAAAGCATGTCGAGGAACGAAGACGCACTTCAAGCATATGAGGATATCCGCTGCCAAATTGCGACCACTCGGCGTGACGCCAACAAGAAGATTGAAGCTATCACTTCGCAAGTCAAAAACCGAGTGAACGATTTCAAAGAGGGAGCCCTGGTACGGATTCAGGATGTGAAGGATGAGCTAAGCGTGAGTCGCCAGACGCAGCGGCGGCCCTGGTGGGTATTCGCGGGAGCAGTTGGCGTTGGCTTTGCTCTCGGTCGACAAATGAGATCCTCGAGCACATCAATCGCAAGGTTCAAGGTTGACTCGCAAAATCCCGACTGGGCGATAAAGAATCGATCCTCACCGGCTCATGTTTCCACAAACCTTCGCTCGGGCGGGGCATTAGACCGAGTCACCTCTTTGGTAGTCGATGTCGTCGTGCATGCCGCCTATCAAATGCTTGCCGAGGCCAGGGAGCGACAGACATCCAGCTCAGCTGTCTCTTCAAGATCGGGCTCTGCAATATCGGGGCTCAAGTCCCGAAGCGACGGAGCCACCAGTTCACCTCTCGCAAACGGTTATGACGACGCGGCTAAGGACCGACGGGCGTAGTGGCGGCACGCAAACGCGGACTAGCCCGCAATGATCTACGACAAGACATCTGTCATGTCTGCTACCTGAGATGAGTCATATGCGGGTGGTGTTTAGAGCGCTAAAACGATCTCGGAAATCAACGGAAGGAACCTCATGCGAAAGTCAGTAAAAATCAGTCGGTGATTAAGTTATCTACTCTATGCACTTCTCATGGCGGGATGCGCCAGTGCCGTAGATCCTCGGCCCGCAATTGAGGCCGCAACGACGGCCGTAAGCGAAGCAAATCGAAATGAGGCCGCTCGATATGCGCCGACGGAGCTTGGGATTGCACAGGAGAAGCTGAACCTGGCGCAACAAGAGGCAGCGAAGAAACATTTTCTTCTTGCCCAGAGACTTGGGGAGAAAGCCGCGGTCGATGCTCGTTTAGCCCAGGTAGTTGCACAGGCTCACCGAGCTCAGCTTACAGCTGCAGAGAACGAAGAGACAGCCCACTCGCTTCAAGGGCCATCTTCAAGGAGAAATTAAGATGAATAAAGTATTATCGCTAGCAACTACAACAGCACTTTTGACTGTCATCGGATGCACCCCCCGTGAGCCTACTGCCCTCAGCCGCGCCAGGCTGGACGTGCAGCGAGCGCAGCAAAACCCGCTCCTCGTGGAGCGATCGCCAACTGTTCTCGCTGAGGTAACTGCCGCATACAATCGAGCAGAGGTGGCGTGGAGGGCACACCATGATCAAGATGAGGCAGATCATTTACTGTACTTGACCCAGCAAACCCTCCGCATCGCATCCCAGGAGTCTCTTCGAAAAGGGGCTCAGGTTGCAACCCAGCAGGGCCGCGCGGAGGCCCGAGCAGCAGCGATAGATCTTCGGGCGGAGAATTCCCAAGCGCGTGCGCGTGCAGATGACAGTCAGTTCATTGCTGATTACTACCAACAAGAGAACGAGAAACATCGCGAGTTGGTAACCCTTCTCGGAAGCGAAATTCAAACGCTTGAAAGCCGAGAGACCGAGCGCGGTTTAGAATTAACTCTCGGTGACGAGGTGCCTTTCGAAACTGGTGAATCAAAACTCAAGGCTGGATCGGTAAGACGGTTATCGCCGCTCACCGACTGCCTCAGGAACAGTCCGAAAAGTACGGTAAAAATCGAGGGGCACACTGACAGCCAAGGAACCTCGGCACGCAATCTTGATCTTTCGCAGAGTCGTGCTTCCGCTGTGAGGGAACTATTGGTCACACAGGGGATTGATCCGCAAAGAATTGTGGCCTCTGGGCTAGGGGAGGAGTTTCCGGTGGCAACAAACGGCTCCGCCGCAGGAAGACTCCAGAATCGTCGCGTGCAGCTGATAGTTGCGTTGAGCTGATGGTTCGCGACGGGGGGAAGCGAATACGGGCTTGTATGGTCTGGTTAGCCTGAATGCCTCACGGCATTCAGGGTGCAACACCATCCTGGTGTTGCCAGATCAGTGCGTTAGCGCTGATTTGTAGGGGGTATTTGGTTCGACACTGTGTCGTGCACTGTGTCGTGGCACTGTGTCGTGGCACTGTGTCGTGGCGAATCAAATACCCCCGCTTTAAAAAATGGCCAAGGAGGGCCATTTTTTCAAAGGATTTCTCATGTCTCGGCCGATTAGGCCGAGGTCCGTGAGAAATCCAGGTTAGCGTTACCCAGAAGTTTGTGCGATCAGTTGGATTTGGAGACGCTGCGATATTTCTCGACGACGGCGCACAGCTGGCTTAGGTCAAGTGGCTTGGTGAGGAAGTGTGAAAAACCGGAGAGATCAGTGCCAATTTTCTGCAAATGAGACCGGTCGTACCCAGTAACTCCAACTACTAGCCCTATACCACAGGAACGGGCATGCAGAGCCAACTCTGCGCCCGAGCCGTCTCCAAGGGATAGATCGGTCACTACTATATCGGGGCGCTCAGAACTACAGGTTGCTATCGCTGTCTTGCAGTCGAACGCCGTACTTATGGCGTTGTTTGGATCCTCGAGAGCCAACCGCATAAACTCGACGCTCAGGGAATCATCATCAACCAGTAATATTTTTAACAAGCTTTAACCTCATTAGAGCGAGACGCCTCCGATAGGACTGGGAACTGTAGCCGTGCTGTATGGGTTTTATCATTCGAAAATAGTTCTAAGTTGGACGAAAGCTCAGCCTGTGCGAGAAGCCTTACCAAATTGAGGCCCGGTCCTGGGTCTGAGGAGCGAGCGACGTTGGAAAAGCTATTGATGCCGGTAGAAATTACAACAGTTGCGTGATCAATGTCCACGCTAGCTACGGTTACTGTTGTAGCGTCACCGCCAACAAGCGCAGCGTTATCGAGCAATTCGTTGAGAATGAGGCTTAGTGTGGCAGCTGCTCGAGGTGTTGTGTACAGCGGTGGAACTTCTGTCCATGCGACACCCATGGTGGCCTTGTTCAATTCCAAAACGGAAGTAAGCACTACGTCGAGACGTACACCGGATCCATCGCCGTGCGACCGTACCTCTTCCAAAAGAGCGTTATTCAGCGTAGCGAGAGACTGAATATATCGGGAGAGCTTCTGAACCTCACTTCTGGTGAGGCCTGTACGCTGACCCAATGAGAGACTGATGTACGAGAGTACATTCTGGAGGGTGTTATTGAGGCGGTGATGCGCGTTGTCTACGGCTACCTCCATTTCTCGATTTATGGCCCGGATAGGGAGCGGCTCAGCACGTGATGAGGTTTCCGGAGCAACACACCTTAAGAAAAAACGGCCAGAACAGTTTAGCGAAGAAGACCACCAGAATTGCCAGCGGCTGGGGCTGTTGAACGTTATTGGTAGTTCTTCTTCTGATGGCTCTGTAAAGCGTTGGCCGCACACGACGCGGCTACTGGAATCAAGATAATTAAGTAGGACAGCTTTGGATGAAGGCGGCTGTCCACCGCACACGCTTGCGACCGCGTCGGTGAACCCCTCCCATTCAAGCGTACCAGTTGTGGATTCAAAGGTGATGATTGCAAGGTGAGAAGTTGTGAGGGCAGGGGAGCA
>JAYVGZ010000254.1:0-3725 GCA_043771805.1 Pseudomonadota bacterium | reverse complement strand
CGATCAGCTCGTTGTCGACAAAAGGTTCGCCTGACTACAAAAGTTGTTCTCGTAACACCTTTGATTTGTGAACAAAAATATACCCGTGAACGGATACGGCGACTGAGAGAAGTTGGGCATGAGCTCAGGTGGCCAGAAGCGAATTATCTTCGGGATAAGATTTATGAACTTCGCGTAGGCTTAAATCATGTGAACTACCGCATACTCTACTTCTTTCATGGATCCACGACAGTAATTTTAGCCGTGGCGTTCACGAAAGAAGGTGAGATTCCACCGAGAGAGATAGATCGAGCTATCGAAAAGAAAAATAAATTCGAGGCTGATCCAAAGAGGCACACTTACCACGGTGAATGATATGGCGAAGAAGAAAACTACCACTGATGCACTTCAAATCATGCATAAACGGTACTTTGAAGGTAACCCAAAGCGGCTAGCGTCTCTTACGCGCACACGGCTAGACGATACAGTGGGCCGAAAAATTTACGCACTTCGTATGCAAGCGGAGCTTTCACAGCGTGATCTTGCTAAACTCGTTGGCACGACAGCCTCTGTTATCTGCCGACTGGAAGACGCTGATTATAAAGGGCACTCATTGGCGATGCTACATAGGATCGCTGGGGTGCTAAATCAGAGACTTGAGATTAGTTTTGTGCCTTTAAAAAAGGTGGCGGCTTAGGTTTAATAGAGCGTGCGCATCATTTCTCTTCCGTATGCGCCATGACCGGCAGCAACTGGAAGGAGGTCACAATAAGGCAAAGACGAAAGAGGCGAATTAAGAGCATAGGCACCAACTCCCTCGAATACTCCCCCGTAGTCTATTGATCAAAGGCTGCACCGCTACGCGTATATGATTGTTGCGTTCAAGGGAACTTACCGAATTCGAGAAGTAGTCGGACCCTAATCGAGCGATGACAATCCTTTCCGGCGAGGTACGAGCCCTCTCTATGATGCTTATTTGGGCGCGAGCAAAACAGCAGGTAGATTCTTTCCGCCTCTTCTAGCCGTCAGACTTCCTAATCTCCATCCCTTACTCCAGCCAGCAGGCAACCGCTGGCCGCGTTCGCTCTGTTACTTACGCGCCCTTCAAAAGAGCCAAACCAATCCTCGGCTCCTGATTTGCTTGACCAAGCAGAGCCGTGGCTACCTGCTGACGAATTGAATTAGCAACCAACTTAGCTGATTCTTCTGCAACATCAGCGTCGGTGATGCGGGATGAAGCTGCTTTGTAGTTGATGGTCGTTGACTGCAACGTGTTTACGAACGAGCCAATACGGCTTGTGGTAGCGCCTAGCTTAGAACGGTAGTCCAGGAGCTCTGCTTGGTACCTTTGGGCTAGTTCTATAGTAATTTTAGCACTTGCTTTGTTGTTAACCACTATTCCTGCGAGAACTTGGATACCAGCTTTCGTAAGGTCGCGAATAAATACATCTGAAAAGCCGTTAGTATCGCCGCTCACTACATTAGTTTGACGGGAGTCGAAAGCCACAATACGCCCATCAGCAGAGATCGCTCCATTATATATAGTGCCCCCAGAAGCCTGAGCTCCAGCGGTTGTAACGCTTACTCTCGTCAGGCTACCGCTGACGCGATCTTTGACGAAGGAGTCGGTGCCTGCGTTTGTATCGCCAGCCACCAGGTTTGATGCGTCGGAGTAGAATATGACATATCTTCCGTCGGCAGAAAGAGCGGGTTTAAACGAGTTGCCGTTTGATGCCCCGCCAGCTGATGTTAGGCTCACCTGTTCAACTGTCCCCGATGTTAAGTTTTTTACAAAGATGTCATGTGCGAGGTTGTTGTATCCAGGGACTAGCTCTTCTGAGAATGAGTAAAACGCGACATGATTGCCGTCGGCCGATATCGAGGACTGGTATGAAGCGTCCGTAGTCTGAGTGCCCGTATTCCCGGTGCTTACGCGAGTAAGGGTTCCGGCAACCAAGTCTTTTACGAAGATATCTTTCAGTCCATTTGTGTCGCCACTTATGAGGTTAGAGGCGGTTGATTCGAATGAAACGTAGCGACCGTCGGCAGAGATTGATGACACAATTGATGCTCCGTTTCCAACAGTCCCCGCGGTGCTTCGACTGACCAGCACAATTTCACCGGACACCAGGTCTTTGCGAAAGATATCGCTTACGGCCCCATTGGTGTCACCAGTCACTAAGTTACTTGCGGTAGATTCGAAGACCACGAATCGACCATCTTGCGAGATCTTAGCCAACCTTGAGGCGCCGTTCCCTTCGGTGCCTGAGGCACTTGTGCTGACCCGAGTTGTAGTGCCGGATAAGGTATCCCGTACAAAAACATCGTTGACCGCATTGGAATCCCCGGTCACAAGGTTACTTGAAGTAGACTGAAAGGCTACGTATCGACCATCACCCGAGATACTACTATAGAACGACTGTCCATTTCCGAGCGCTCCGGCGCTAGATACGCTTACCAAGGTATTTGCTCCTGTAGCCTGGTCTCGCTTGAATACGTCCGAGTTGAAATTGCTGTCCCCGGTTACTAGGGTGCCCGCGTAAGTGTCAAACGTAACGTAACGGCCATCAAATGAGAGACTAGGATTTCCCACATGGTCGTCGGCTTGAACGCCTGCGCTGCTTATACTAGCCCGGACCGTGGCGCCGGCGGAGTTCTCAAAGCCCCCCGCGAGTGCCTCTTTACCGAACTGCACTGCAAGCGTACCGGCGCTGCCAAGTCCCCCCTGGAGGACTGTTCGTGTATCTGAGCCGGTTAAGAGATTTTTTCCGTTGAAGCTCGTTGACTCCACTATTCGATTCCACTCGGCAGTGAGTGCTGTCGCCTCCTTCTGCAGCGCCCCACGCTGCGTGTCGCTATAGGTTTCGCTGCTCGCTTGGGTAGCCAACTCTTGAATGCGAACAAGGATACTTCCTAACTCAGTTGTCGCCCCCTCGGCTATATTAACGGCCGAGAGTCCGTCATTGAGGTTTCGCACGCCCTGAGTGAAGATGCGGGCGCCGTTGTTCAGGCTCGCTGAAATCGCAAGCCCTGCAGCATCGTCGCTTGCTTTGTTGATTCGCTGCCCTGAAGAGAGTCGCTCGGAGGTCGTAGATACATCCGCAGTGGCGCGCGAGAGTGCGCGTTGCACTGTTTGGGATAAGATGTTCGCTCCGAGCTTGATCACAACTACCGCTATTCCTTAGCCAAGGTCATACGACTTCTATGCCGTAGGACACTTATCATCCTCAAATCCGTTGGGACGAATCGTACATTTAAGGTGGACGGTGAAATCATCAAGAAGCTTTACATTTCGGGGCTGGGCTTCTTTGCTGGGGAGTATCTATTTCATAGTACGTAGCCTGTAGCCGGTGCCCGTTCACGATTGAATTTTGTGCACAAATCAAAGGAGTTACGACGATACCATCTACAATCAGGCGAGCCTTTCGTCGTCAACGAGCTACTCGCTCGTTGACCATTTTTGTGGCCGGCTAGTTGTTTTAACCCTACCTACCCTCTCCGCCTGGCTCAATTCGAGACATGCTGTAAATCGCCCTCGAGGGTTGGGTCGCGGCACGAATTTCATTACCACCATCTGAATGCTTGCCATCACGTTTTTACCGATCACCGATCATAATAAGGGCCTCAAAAATCACTCTGTATTGGGGGCGATTACACTCTCAGTAAGCGTTCTGGGGTTGGAGTTAAAGTCCGAGCAGCGTCCAGCCCCTCAGGGGCGGATTTGCGGATGCAAATCCGGGGTGAAA
>JAYVGZ010000253.1:0-17504 GCA_043771805.1 Pseudomonadota bacterium | reverse complement strand
CCGCCTTATCGCTCCCCTCGCCACCTACAACGCAGCCCGAAAAAGTTTGAGTGACTCCTCTTGAATCTCTATTCCAAACTGAACACCGTGACTCTCACGAGGTCCAGCGATGTTGAGAAAAAGGAAGGAATTGGCGCATAGCCAATCCTGAACGAGGGTTCGTTGAAGGTGTCCTTCTGCCCTCAGTGGCACAATCAGAACGTGCTCCGGCCGCTGATATCGCAAGGCACACTCCTTTGTAAGCAATGTGCCATCAGTCAGATGGCCTGGGTCGAGGATCAAAGTTCCGTGGGAATACCGTGCATTCTGCTCAGTTCGCTCGGCATACAATTTATTCCTCAAATAAGCGGCCTTCTCGGTCTCAATTTTAATTTCTTCTCCCTCTAGAAGACCGTACTCTCCCGCGGGCAGAATCATATCTCGTCGGAACGACTCCCTAATCTCCCCGGTTTCATTACAGTACCCGCGCGGCGCAAACCCGCATCGTGGAATTCCTTTCTCTTCCGCGAAAACAAAAGCTGCTGTGTCTGTACCCGTCTGTCCCCCTGAAATAATGGCTCCGAAGTGACGGTTCTGGAGGCACTTCTCTATCGCTTGCCTGTTGGCGCGAGCGAACTCGCCGAAGGGGTGAACTTGCTCACGTGTTGCGACTGCCTCGAGAATTTCCAGCGAGGGCCTGTTCGTCGGAATACTGGAGACCTCAACAAAAAGTGCTCTGCTTTGATCCGGCGAGGAATTTTGGTGGTGAATTGACATAGGGCTCCCTGTGGTGCAGCGAAAAAGGTAGTAACGCGCGGCCGCATCCTAGCAGCACTGTTTCAAGACTCAATAAGAAAATGGCTGCCGCGCCCTATCGCTGAATTCTCGTCGGAGGAGCTACGGCTAATGAGAGCGATTTCGAACAGATACGGACGCGGATGCGGGCCTTCAGCTCAGCCAATGCCTCACTTCCCAATAAACGTCATCGGATCCACCGCCGCATACTTCCCCTCTTTATCATGCACCCGGGTCTCAAAGTGTACGTGGTTCCCCGTTGCATCCCCCGATGCCCCCACGTCAGCGATCCAATCGCCGCGCGCCACATCGTCGCCCGTTGAAACTCTATTCTTCCGGTTGTGAGCATACACTGTTAAAAACCGTGCCCCCTTCAAGACAACGATCTTTCCGTACCCTCCGAACCGCTCGCTTGCATAAACAACTCTCCCAGAGTGGGCCGCGCGGATCTTGGTGCCGGCCGGTGCGGCGAGATCAATTCCTTCATGAAACTTAAGCCACCTCCACCCGAACGGTGAGGTCAGGGTCGCACCGGCTACTGGCATGGTAAGGGCACCAACGTACTGCTTTACGCCGCCAATATTCACCCGGCGAAGCGACGCGCGCTCCGAGCCGTCAGAATCTTTCACGCCGCGCGCCCGGCGAATTATGTTCACTTTTTGTGGCTCTACTCCCTCTACAAAAGGGATCTGAAGAACCATGCCAACCGTAAGCCTTTTCGGATCAGAAATGTTATTGAGTTCTGCAAGCTCAGAGTCTGCAACGCCGAAGCGGGTACCGATGTGGTGCAGGGTATCGCCCTTCTTCACGGTGTACTCCATTACGCGCTCATCCCAGAGCGACACTGAGGAGCGGAAGCACCCGGCGAATGAGGTACAAAAAAAGAGGATCAAGAAAAACTTATTGCAAAAACCGAAACGCACAAAAAACAAGCTCCTCTACCGGAGGGTCGCCTCTTCAAAGGTGACTCGACGTACTGAACCCAATCCACGTGTCCAGAGACAAAGCTGCCCGATCGCAGGGGCAGTATCCGCAGAGCCCTCGGGCACCAAGACTCCAACAGCAATTCCACCACGGCGCAGTTGATCAAAAGGGATCTCAGACTCGTTGACGACCGGGTAAGAAATAACAATCGCATCGTAAGGCCCAGAATCGCTCCAACCCTTGGCTCCTTCACCTCGACGGACAACTACACCGTGGTGCCCCAGGGCATCGAGGTTTTTGCGCGTTCGCTGCGCAAGAAGCCCGATCTGCTCAACTCCGAAGACGTGCGCACCGGCGTGCTCCATAACTGCACAAAGATACCCAGACCCGAACCCAAGCTCGAGTACCCGCATTCGCTTCTTGAGCTGAATCAAAGCAAGCATCCTTACCTGAAGCGATGGACGGGTAAGCCACTGATCGAACCCGGCAGGAATATCGACATCGATAAGAGCGTGTTCCGGCGACACACCCTCTACAAACTGTGTCCTAGGCAGAGCGAGAAACGACTTGAGGAGGGTCGTTTCGACTTCTTCATCCATTATTCCAGCACCACTCACGCACTGAGATACGGTCTCTCTCCACAGAAGGTCGTCGGTTGCTGGGCTAGGGTGCTGCATACGAAGAGAACACCATGAAACGGCGTTCCTGGAAAGAGAGTTTTCGCACGAAGGTGCCGCGGATTACGCTGCGGGCAGCTCAGCGACGATCTTCTGAAAAAGGATCTCTGGCTGCGAGAGCGGTCGTCCTACTACCTCGAACTCTACTACATCCCCCCAAGCAACCTCTTCTGGAAGTCGGCCAAATGCCGCAAGAATCTTCGCGGCCGCTGTCGGCATAAACGGAGATAAAAGAACCCCCAGACCGTGAATCGCTCTAAGACAAAAGGTGAGCGTCACCTTTGTGGCCTCCATATCGGTTTTTCGGGTGGTCCAGGGCGCCTTCTCGTCAACGTACCGGGTGCACTGACGAGCGAACTCCATCGTGCGTTCAAGTGCCGCTTTGAAGTTAAAGGCCTCGAGCTCCTTGGTGACTGTCGTAAC
Source organism: Pseudomonadota bacterium (assembly GCA_043771805.1). GTDB lineage: Bacteria > Bdellovibrionota_C > UBA2361 > UBA2361 > OMII01 > JAYVGZ01. The sequence goes on along the minus strand of JAYVGZ010000253.1, from coordinate 14,706 downwards.
GGTGTCTTCGAGTGCAGCGGTGAATGCCCTGTCAGGCTCAAACACCAGTGCTTTATCGTAGTAGGGGACAAGGGTCGGCCCCGATTCGGAAGCGCAGTACTTAAGGGTAAAGGAGGTGATGCGGTTGACTAAGTTGCCGAGGGCATCAGCCAACTCACCATTATGCCGAAGGACAAAGTCGTCTGGCTTGTAGACAGATCGCGCTCGCTCAGGGGCGATCGCAGTTAGGTAGTACCGTATCGAATCGAGCGGCACACCTTCACTGACTAGGTCACCTACCCACACTGCGGTGCCTCGGGATTTTGAAATCTTCTGCACATCTTCGCCCGGAGCTTGCAGATTGAGGTATTGATTAACAATCACTGCCTTAGGAAGAGTGAGGGTTCCCTCTGCTGAGAGCATTGCAATCCAGATCACACAATGGAAAATTGTATTGTCTTCGCCGATAAAGTGGAGAACTTCGGTCTCTGGAGATCTCCACCATTCATCTACCTTCGATGGGTCCCCTTCTCGCTCGGCGCAGACAGCCATTGTATTTGACACGTAGCCAATCGGCGCATCAAACCACACATAAAGAACTTTACCTAAAGCATCCTTATCCTCTAGCGGAACCGGAATGCCCCATGAGATGTCTCGCGTCATCGCTCTCTTCACTAAACCGGTAGAGAGGAGGCCGTTGACATATGCACGGGTATGGTCACGTAAGACTGCTGTGCTGAGCCACGCCTCTACTTCTGATTTGAATCGCGCGAGATCCAAGAACCAGTGAACGGTGTCCTTTATGGCTGCCGGCTCGCCCGAGAGTACACTCGTAGCGTCTTTCAACGAGTCAACATCGAGCACCTTTCCGCAGCTCTCGCACTGGTCACCGTTTTGATCTCGTGTGCCGCAGAATCCGCACGTTCCTTTTACGTAACGGTCTGGAAGGAATGCCGAGCGCGCCTCGTCATAAAATTGCCGAGTGCTACCTTTTTCAAGGTAACCCTTGTCGTAGAGACTTCGGAAGAAATCTTGGCTCGCCTTCGCGTGGTAGGGGTTGATACTTGTGCCGCTGTAGATATCAAAACTAATTCCGAGGGCTTTAAAATCTTGCGCCTGTTTTTCGCGGTAGAAATTCGCAACCTCGGCTGGAGTCTTCCCCTCTTTCTCGGCAGAGAGCATGATCGCTACGCCGTGGTCATCTGAACCGCATACAAATCGCACGTCAGCACCGGTCAAACGCAAGTAACGGACGTATATGTCAGCAGGAATATACGCACCCGCTAAGTGACCGACGTGAAGCCTGCCATTAGAATACGGTAATCCCGCTGTGATGAGTACCTTGCGGCGGCTACCTTGGCGTTTATCGGTATTCATGCGAGAAATGTCCTGTTACTACTACGCTGAACGTATGCTTTAAAGCCCCCCTTATTAAGCCTTTAAGGCCCTGGAAAGTAAAGAGATGGAGAACTACTACACGACCCTCGGCATCTCCTCAGCCGCTACCCAAGATGAGGTTCGAAGGGCCTACAGGATCCTTGCGCGCCGCTACCATCCAGACCTTAATCCCGGCAAAGCTTCGGAGGAGAAATTTAAGCGAATAGCTGAGGCATACGCAGTACTCTTCGACACCGCTAAAAGGAGAGTCTACGACGGAGAGCTTGAAAAAGATCATGAGGAGGCATTCGGGCGTTCATTTGACCGGGCACATCAGGCTTACCGAAGGCAGCAGAGGCAAGCAGCTCCTCACAGTGAGAGCACCGAGCGCAGGACTTCGCAAAGTCAAAATTTTGGCCCCGGTGCTCGCCCTCGGTATGCAGAGAGCGATCCTCCAGGGGCGAGCAATACTCGACCAAGCGACGAAAGAAAGAAAGGGTCAGAGCGTCGCACGCCCGCGATGGAGTCAGACTTCCAACGGGTCCTAAAGCTCTCTGCAAAGGTGATAGGCGGGCTTAGACAAAAACTGGCTTCCAAGAAAAGTGCGTCGACGGACGATGAACAGCCCACCGCTCGCGTCACGCAAATATCAATCATCGAGGTTTCAATCTCAATATTCGACGCCATCCGCGGCGTAAAGAAAACTGTAGAGCTCAGTGACAGCACTCAGCAGCGAAAGATCTCTGTCACTATTCCACCCGGAGTTCGATCGGGGAGTGTTGTAAGATTTCGAAAGAAAGAGAACGCGTCTGAGGAGGTTGTTTTGATTGTCAGGGTCGCCGCTCACCCCGCTCTCTCTATAAGTCAAAAAGGAATTATCTTTCAGGTACCCATCACTGTAGGGGAAGCAGTATCGGGCACCCGTCTTCGCATTCCAACTCTCGATGAGCCACTGCAGGTAGTTGTCGAGCCGGGGACGCAGAGCGGAGCAGAGATTCGCTTAAAGGGGCACGGGGTGCACTACCGAGACGGAACCAGGGGAGACCTCTTCGTTCGATTCCTTATCCGCGTTCCTGAATCACCTGAGGCGATCGGCCTAAAGGAGAAGGGAGCGGAGCTTGATCAGTACTATGCAAAACAGGTACGTCACTCGCTCCCTAAAAATTTACTGGAGGCGTAATAGTGGTGTTTACCGCTGAGACCCGCATGTCGATGGCGCCCCTGCTCTTCTTAGCAGAGTCGATTCTTAGTCAGTGCATCGGAATTGCTGTATTGATCATTACGTGGAGCCTGCTTCCCAGTCTGCCCGTGGCGTTGCTTCTCGCAACGATTACGGCAGTATCAACATCTATCTTCCTCGGCCTCTCTCTTCCATGGCAGCTTTTAAATGTACTCATTATCCCCTGCTCTGCCGCCGTGCTTGCAGTACCACTTCCATCATGGCTTCTGTTTGCTATCTTGATCGCGAGTGTTGTCATCTATGCACCGGCATTTTGGACGCGTGTCCCATACTACCCCACAAGTCGCGCATCATACGCACTCTTGCTTGCTGAGCTCCCTGTAGATAAGCCGTTTTCGTTCGTGGATATTGGGTGTGGATTTGGCGATCTGATTCTCTTCTTAAGTAAGCATAGGCCGAATGGACACTTCACCGGGGTCGAGATCGGAGTGCTGCCTTACGTCGTCGGCACCATTCGAGCACTTGTTTTCGGAAAAGGAAAAGTGCGGGTGCGATTCGTTAGTATGTGGAGTTTATCACTGAGCGAGTGGGACGTCGTGTACACTTTTCTTTCTCCTGCTCCGATGAGCAGATTGTGGGAGAAGGTGCAGAGTGAGATGAAAACGGGGAGTTTATTTATTACCAATTCGTTTGCGGTTCCGGCGAAGGCGAACCGCACTGTTGTGGTAAAAGACGAGAGAAGTAGCACGCTCTACTTTCACGATGTAACATAGCTCATCAAGTTTTTTCGCTCCTACTCGTCTTCCTTATGAGTGTACTGCCGGCAGCGGTGTGGTTTTCTTACCCCTGGAGATTAGAGATCTGCAACCCTGAGGAATCATACGTTTCGCATCTTAGATCAGACTTTCTTTCGACATGCCGTAGCCTTTGGCGAAGGAGGATGCTGCTTTACTTAAGGACGTACCGCATCGTGACATTGTCTTTACCGTCCCAGAACGGATCCGACTCTTCTTTAGTTCGTCATAAAGTTGCTATACCAACCGGTATGAGACTTCTTAACGCGTACCCAAAAGGTAACCGAGCACTGCCAATTTTTTGGTGGGTCGTGGTGTATTTTATCTGCTTTATACCCTCAGGTTACGGCCAATCTCTTGATTCTGAGCTTTGGTTGTTCAATCACTTTGTTCTCGAAAAGGGGGAGAGCCGCGAGATTATCTTGAGTCTCCACGGTCGAGCGAGTGACCTCGATTCACCCTCGCTTTACCAGATACAGCCCCGATATTCCGTACCATTCGACAGTTGGATTTGGGGTGGTTTTAATTACTCATTCTTCGGTATCCGTAAGACGGGTGCTGCCGTCGAAAATGAGGATCTCTTTACTAACCAACACCGATTGGAGGGAGAAATTCAGCTCCGATTCACTCTCAGCGAAGGGGCCAGGTATGTAGGCCGATATCGCTTTGAGCACCTTCTGGATGACCGGTTCGACGAAATTAATAATCGCTTCCGACACCGGTCTCAATTTTTACTCTCCTCTTTGTTTCCAGAGGTAGGCACCGTAGTAAGCCAGATCGAGTTGTTCTACGATTTTGGCGAGGATCGATTGAATCAGACTCGCTCCGCGCCTTTGGGATTGCGGGTGACAAGGGGATCATGGACGCTGCAGGCGCAGCCGATGATTATTCATCTCTACCTACCCGAGACAGGTTGGAGAACACGATTCGTTGGAAACATAGAGCTTACTTTTGAATTCTAGTTCTCATACTACCCAGTCGTCTGGCGACCAGCAGCAATTCCCACGATCGTCATAGCTACCATCTCATCGATTCCATCAAAAGCACGACCCTGATTTACGCGGCGGATGAGGTAACTCTGTACCGCATTCAATATGTCGTTCCAGGGATTCCGGAACGCAAGAAGATTGAGAATGATAGGCCTACGGGCAAGGATGACTTGGTCTCCGGTGATCCGAAGAATCCAGGGCACCGTCTTATCGAATTCAGATCGAATCTCTTGAAAAAAGTGTGAAGAACCCCCGTCGTCGTACATTCGAGCGGTTTCGAGTCTGGTAGAGGCAAGCATATGCTGCGCGTTATCGATCATCACTGCAAACGGTGCAAAGTGACGATACATATCCCGCAAAAGCTGCTCTCCCTCTGGATTATGCGAGCACAGCACCTCAATTGCTGTCCCGATACCAAACCAACCGGGAACATAGAACCCCGGCTGCGTCCAACCTAAAACAAGCGGGATAGCCCGAGCGTCCGCAAATGACGCGATTCCACTCCTTGATACTGGGCGCGAGGCAGTCTTTATATTTGAAATGTACCTGAACGGCGTAGTCTTATTGAACCAACCCCAAAAGTCTGGATGACGAGTAAGGCTAGAGTATTTCTGGTAGGAGTGCTCCGCTAACCGAGAAAAAACCTCACAGAAATCATCAGTCTGTGAGCTCCGAGGCTGGTCCCCCGCGAGAGATTCAATTGTTCCTGCAACTAAGGTTTCTAAATGACGATGAGCGGTCTCGGCATCAGCGTATCGGTGCGAAATAACCTCGCCTTGCTCTGTAATAGAGAACTTGCCAGAAACTGCCTCTGTAGGGGTCGCCTTAATTGTTCGAACATTCATACCGCCACCGCGCGCAATACTTCCCCCGCGACCATGAAAGATTCTGAGCTGTATACCTCGACGTTTTGCTACCCCGTCGAGATCGAGTCTCGCTTGGTAGACCTCCCAATTTGCGGAGACAAAACCGCCATCTTTATTACTGTCTGAGTAACCGAGCATTACCTCGATCTGCTCTCCTCTCCCCCTCAGATACCGACGGAACATCCCGTCTTCATCGAGCAGTCGCTCAAAGATCCGTCCACTCTCGCGGAGGTCATTGACGGTCTCGAATAGTGGTACCACATCTATTGAAGATTCAATCGAGTCTCCGTGAGAACTAAGAAGCCCTACGCTCTTCAAAAGCACCAACATACCGAGAAGATCACTGACCCCTGTGGTCATACTACAAATGAGTCTCCCTACACTTTCAGGTACCGAATCTACCGCTACTTTCATAACCTGAAGTGTCTCTAGAAGCTCTCTACTACCCTCGGTTAGCTCGCAGATTTTGAGTGGCTCTCCCTTACACAACTCCTCTTCCAATAGACGACACTTTCTGGCCTCATCACATTGATTCCAGGCGGTAATGCCTCGATTATTTTCTAGCAGTTCAGCCAATAGCTGGAGAAATACATCTCGATGCTGCCGAACGTCCAGACGAGCACCTCCAAAACCGAAGGTATAAAGATGTGAGCGAAGGCGTGTGAACGCCGTTGATTGACAGAGTGTGAGGAGTCCGAGTCGAGACAGAACCCTCTCAATCAAACTCAAGTCGGAAAGGATTTCCGACTCCTTAGTTTCTGGCAATCCGATCTTAGACTCCATCAGCTCAAGTTTTAACCTAAGCCTTTCATGGGTTGCTCTGGGTTCGGCAATTCTAAGTTTTATACCATCCTGAACGATTGAATCTTCGAGTTCGGGATCTAGTGGCCGAAGTCTGAATGATACGCTTAGGAGACCCCTGAGGTTTCGAACCCCCTCCTGAAGAAGCTCCCTGCCAAATCGAGCATGCTGCCGATAAGTCTCCAAGGTTATCTGAGACACAACATTAGGATTTCCGTCACGATCGCCGCCGACCCAGCTCCGATACCTAATAAATCCTCTTGGATTGTACTCAACTCCGTAAACTTCACGAAACGCGACCTCTAGGTCCCTATGGATAAGAGGCACAGCTTCCTTGATACTTGAGCGGAGATATGAAAGTACATTCTCGCGCTCATGTTGCACCGTCGGCATAACTCTCCTTACCTCGTCGGTAACCATGAGGGCAGCTAGAATCGGTTGGATCTGATTGTCACATTCGGCGAGACCCGGTCCTCTACCCTCCTCCCCAAACTTCGATTTTAGCTCCGCGGTCAAAGTGCTAAGGTGTTTTCGGATGGTGCTTCGCCGAGACTCCGTAGGATGTGCTGTGAGTACTAATTCGATTCCAATCTGGTCTACGATCTTCTTCGCGTTCTCGCTCGATACCCCTGCACTCCGCATCGAAGTGATCGCGCCAAGGATAGAATCCGGGATCGGTGATTCAGCGGTACTAGCTCGCCTCCTCTCCCGGTTGATTGCGGAGATCTCGATACGCTCGAGAGCGTTTAGGAGGTGAAAATAAAGGGTAATAATCCTCACCACTGCGATCAAAGACTCCGACTCTGCTTTCTCCAGAGTATCGAGGAGTATTGTATATCGCCCCTCATTTGAGCCTTGCGCAGTATGCACAAGCAATTCCAGGAGAGTATAGACCTCCGTAGGACAGAGCTCTTTAACGACTTCGAAGAAATCTTCTCCGGCTAGATCGACACTTCTCCTGAATCGCGGTTCGAGTGGTATGTTCTTTGGAACAGAAAAAAGTGTTTTTTTCATTGAATAACTCGTCAGTAACCAGACTTGATAGTGCCAGAATTCATAATCTTAGACCTGTATTCCCAGTGTTGATCTAGAGAAATCAAGTTCTAAGTCTCCACGACTAATAGTGTAAAGTGGACGACTTATGAGAAAGAACAGGCAGAGATATCCTAGGAAGCCATTATTTACGTACTTAAAATCTAGCCAACTCCAATCCACATAACTTAACAAAATGTCTAAAATCAGAGTCTCTGGTTATAAGAGGAACTCGATGGTCGATGCAGCTTTGTGCGATGAGAGTGTCGGCCAATCGAGCCTCGAATCCCTTGGCGATGACCCTCGCGCGCGACGCACCAGCTCGCTGCCAATAATCAGCAGAGATAGCCAGTAACGGGAGCTTTAGGAAGAGCTCACGCACAGAGCCTCTTAGCTTTGGATCGCTGAGCACCTCGCTTAACACCACTGGCGGGAGCATCACCGCGCTATGTTCCAATGCGTGGTCAAGTAGTTCTACATCCCCACCAGCATTGTTGGCAAGAAACGCAATGAGTGTGCTCGTATCTACGGCTACCAATTCCTATCTCTTCTCAGATCCTGCACGCTAATATCAAGCTTGACCTTCCCGCGCAGTGAGCGAAGGCTAGAGTATGCCTGACTTGCTGCAATCAGCTCGAGCCCCTGCCTCACTGTTTCAGTCATTGTCTCGCCTGAAGCCTTCAGAGCTGCCTCAAGAAGCTCCTCTGGAAGCATCATCGTAACCTTGCGCTGGGTCGGCCTTTTCGGAGTTTTCATGGCACTCTGAACATACCATATAACATACCGTATTACAATACGGCTATGGTTCGATTGCAAAGCTCATGCGTTTCGCAGCAAACGTGTGAAGCGCTTGGGTCCACCTTCAAGAAAGGCACCTAATTAAACAAGCGCCCTACGCCCTCTTTCCACGGCAAAATCTGCACACCGTTAACAGTGCGGGCTACCGTTGCATTGCAAAAGATCGCCGGCCTACACTTGGGAATATCCGCCGCAAGCCCAGCCAACTTTTGAACATCGCTGGGGTCAATCTGCTCAGACGACTTTATCTCTATCGCCCACGTTTGATCGCCTCGCCGCTCTGCAATGAGATCTATTTCTGCATCGTTGTGAGTGCGTACATACGAAAATTTGTAGTCGGCTTGGCGATATGCATTCAATCGGTGTACCTCGAGCAAAACGAGGTGCTCAAAGGCACGCCCAAATTCATAGGTTCTTGGAGCCACCGGCACTCGCAGGGATCCCTTTAATGCCCTCTTCACGCCTAGATCAAAGAAGTAAAACTTCGCCTGCTGCCTTTGCCGCTTTCGTATCGATGCGTGATAGGGCTCTAGGAAAAATCCCACGAGCGTCTCCTCGAGGATCTGAAAGTAGCGTGCAATTGCTTTGGAATCGGTACCTGCCTCTCGAGCTATTCGTGAGTAATTTATAATCGCCCCATTGCACTGTGCTGCGACATCGAGAAAACGAGCAAATGGATCGAGATTTCGCACAATCTGTTCTTCTCGGATCTCTTCCCTCAGATAAACATCGACATACGTGCGCAGGAACGACGCTTTCGATGCATCGTCCACCAGCGGCGTTGGCCCTGGAAGAGATCCCCAGTTGAGAACACGCTCGAGTGAAAAGTCATCACCGAGCTCCAAAAACGTAAGAGGATACAAATGGTTTAAAAACGCGCGTCCGGCCAAGAGATTCGCCCCTCCCCGCTTGAGCTTCCGGGCACTAGATCCGGTCAACGCGAAACGGGTTCCGCGTTCCTCGATGAGGGAATGAACCTCATTCAGTATCTCCGGCACTCGCTGCACTTCATCAAGCACCACGATCGCCGGCGCTTCTGCCAGCGCATCTAGCCGAGTCCGAAGTTCACTTGGCCGTTGAAGGAAGGTCAGAGCTTCACCCTCCCGAAGAAAATCAATCCAAAGCACCCCCTTTTCACCTCTGAGAGCATCCTTCAAGAGCCGAGTTTTACCCGTCTCTCGGGCACCAAAGAGAAAAAAACTCTGTGATTGTGGTAAGTTGAGCAGCCTTGCATACATATGCCGAAATTGCATGCCCTTTTCGGCTTACGTGCCAGGACTTTTTTGAGAGAGGCCAGTGCTTTTCGGTTGAGTACAGACAGTTCTGGCTCGCGTTTACCACTCCCCCATTAGGGATTGCACAAAGAGCATTCACCGGGGCCTGCCTCTAGTCGCCCGTCCGGTCGACCCCGATTCTCCTCTGCATGGCACGCACAACATCCCAGTACGTGGTAGCGGAGCATCTCAGTCGGCTCACCACAATCACCACACGGCAATCCCGAGGCACAACGTACAATCCCCCACCCCGGCGCTCGGCATTGCGGGCACGGGGTAGAAAGCCGGTATGCCAATACTCTGGCAAGAGAGCGAATGCGCCACATCCGAAGTGGGTTAAAGTGTGCTCGCATATCAGTGGTGAGCTTTAGTTTGCGTTTACGATCTCCCTCCTGCAGCCGCTCCACTGCACTCGAGAGATCTTCGAAGTCGCGTATTCCTTTTGCGCTATTGAGCTGACTAATGTCAGTGCTCTGGACAATCATCCCGTACGCGCCGAAATGATTTCGAGTAAGAAACTCTCGTACAGTCTCAAGCGAATCAAAATCAATCGAATCGAAAACGGCTCGAGTAAAGACCCTCTGCTCTACTATTTCTATCGACCGCTCGAGATCAATAAAGGCGATTATCTCATGGTGCTGAGTCATGAATGGCAAGTAAGGGTGTGGGCCAAAAGAGCCTTCTGTTGCAACAGCGCGGGGACACTGCAGAGTGGTTAACCCGAGTCGAGCCTTAGCGAGGACGGTGTCACGAGGAGTAGTCTTTCGCTCTACCTCACCCGTGAACGTGCCGAATAGATCAGTATCTACTCTGGCGAGAGCGACTTCTGCACCGAGAATTCGCCGAAATTCCGGCGCAATTACTCGTTGTTTTTCATGCATTGTAGCGACAGTTACGGTTTTACCCTCGTACTCGCTCTTTGACATGTGATTCTCGTCTGGTGGTGCGTTAACTTATTGTAGCTGCCATACCCGCTACCGAAAAATCTGCAATCCATACGACGATTTCGGGAACGCCCCCGGAATAATATCCGCAGGATCAGCTCCCGCCTGCTGAAGTACTTGTGATAGCACCTCCCTAAAATCGACACCTGGAACATCAACACCACGATCACGCGTAACATCGCCACCGGGCATCCATCCTAATGCTCCCGTGACGAGCGTCGGGTTTAAAAAATCATCGGCTCGATACCCTGTTGGCCCGTGAACACCCGGGCGAATTTTTGAACCTAATCGAAATACCCACGCTGTTCGTCCATGGCCGTGATCACAGCCGGGCACAGAAATTGTTTGTCCGTTTGGCGACAGCGCAGTGTTCGCATTCTGGAAGGTGTTTCGCCCGAACGCGTGCCAAATGAGCACTATAACGTCTTTTCCTCCAAGTTCCATGTCCGCGAGAAAGGCACCCACTGCTCCGTTTAAAGTGGTCGTGAGTCGCTCCACTGATTCCAGTGCTGACTGATGGACGTCCCATCCGCCCTGACTGAGGTGAATACTCCCTTGCTTCAACTGACCGCTTCGAATCAGCCTTGCAGCATTCAAGAAACCTAGGCTCAGCGGATCGGTACCATACGTGGCGCGTTGCGCCGCCGGAATCGCATTGTAGGTCGCCACAATCTGACCCAACTTGTCTGCAGAAAAATCGAGGGTATCCCACGCACTCTGCAGCGCTCGATCAGAAATATTCGAGAGAACCGGGTCGGCTTTTCTCGTTCGTCGAAAGGCCTCAGTCATGAATTTGTTGTAGGCTGGCCCTCCTGGTGGGTTGCTGGATCCGAAACCTGCCAGATCACCTACGATATTCACCTTAGACTGCCCGCCTTCAGCCGTGAGAGTGCGCCCGCGCAAACTAAATACAGCAAGGGGGTCGGTAGCATAACACTGGTCAGCAAGCTTTCCGGCCCATCCGAATTGCGCATTCCGGTAAGCCGGACTCACGTCAGCGCTACTTACCCGGGCCCAGCTCGTGTCGTGCCCGAAGTCTCTGTTAGTTGAATGCCCCACGTAGTTCACAGCAGCGAGCGAGTATTTAGAGCCTGTCCGAAAATACGAATAGCGAGATAGTACGGTGATTTCAAGTAAAAAATAGCAGGGCATAAGAGTCGAAAACGGCTCTCATGCCCCGAATTAGTTTGTTATAATGCTCGTGATTTTGCAGAAAACGGGCACAAACTATGATTGATATAACTCCCCAGCTAGCTCTTCGTCCAGGTTTATCGACAGTTATCGGTAACATTGACTACACAAGATTCTCGGCTGAGCTGACCCGGATTGACGAACTTTTAGTGATGAGCGGAGTCGAGCGCGAGTTTATTGAGCGGAGCGCGAAACAATTCATAGCGCGCGGTGTCACAGCTGGCACTACGGGGCACAACATGCTCCTTGGACGGTACAAGGCGCGCTCTGTAGTGGCGCTACGAAGCATGATCTTAATGGGCATGCTTGGGGAAGACTTCCGAGGCATGAGTTGCCGACTGGCAGAGTGCCAGCTTTTCCGGCATTTTTGTGGACTTGAATGCCTTGGACCGATTCGTGTTCCATCCAAGAGCACGCTGCAAGAGTATTCACAGTGGCTGCCCAAAGAAGAGATGCGGGAGGTTATTGGGAAGCTGCTACGTGCTGCCGGGGAAGGAAAGTCTGCGCTTGAGCTTGCTAACGACTTAGAGCTTGATCGGGGATGGATCGATACCACGTGCGTTAGGACCAATATGCATTTTCCTGTCGATTGGGTTCTATTGCGTGATGCGGTGCGCACGCTAATGAAGGCGACAGCACTCATTCGCAAGCACGGCTTGAAGTCGCGGATGGAAGAGCCAAAGGTGTTCCCTAAAGCCATGAACCGCCTGTGCATTGAGATGACGTCAAGAAGGCGGGCCAAGGACGCCAAGCGTCTTAGGAAGCAGACGCTTCGCCGTATGAAGAAGGTGGTCAAGGTTGTAGAGTCACATGCGCAGCGGCACCGTGATTTGTTGGATAAGGAATGGGGCGAGTACGGACTGGACCCGCAAACAAGCTGAAGCAGTACTGCGGCGTATTGATGGAGTGCTGGTGCTTTTGCCTTGCGCGCAGAAGCAAGCGCACGAGCGGATTATCGGCGAGCGCCAGGTCAAGAACTTCGAGTGCCGCTGCCGAGCCGCCCAGAAATCGGCGCATTCAGCACAGCAAGATAACCTTCGAAGTCGTTATCGTACCCCCCAGAGTAACTTGAGCTTTTTTTGCAGATTATTTTCTGCAGCCGATAACGCAATGATCTTGTTGCCAGTGAATAGCAAATTTCAAAAACCTACAGTAATCGTCTGGCTGAGAAGGCAAAACGCTTCTGCTGAACCGCAAAGATTAGCCCTGGCGCTTCGGCACCGGGTACGAAGGGTGTGTTTTGGAAGCGCCGGAACTAGGCCTTTTTAGCCTGTAAATTGGAGACGGTTACACCATCTCGTCCCCGGAACCTCTCCCAGAATACAACGAATGGCGCAACGATAAAGATAGTCGAGTAAGATCCACATACAATCCCAGCACAGAGGTAGAGACTCAAATCTGCGATCTCACCGCCGCCAATCAGATACAAGGCAAGGGCTGAAAAGAGTGTGAGCATGTGAGTAATAATTGTGCGAGAAAGGGTGAAGTTGAGTGCTTCATTCACTATTGCACCAAGGTCGCCGTTCCTTCTCTTATTCCGTTCTTCCCTCACTCTATCAAACACAACAACGGTATCGTTGACAGAGTACCCAACGATCGTAAGTGCTCCCGCCAAAGTCGCCATGCCGATCTGGTGGCCGGATATCAGGTAAACACCAGTCGAAATAAGAACATCGTGAAACAGGGCAATGATTGAGGCGAGACCAACGGCAAATTCAAACCGAAAGGCTACGTAAATGAGTATTCCTAAAAGCCCCAAGGCTATGGCGAGCACGGCGCTTGTACGGAGCTCTTTTCCTACAGTCGGACCGACGTAGTCGGTTTTCTGAATAGTATAGCTATCGCCGAATGCTCCCTTAAGGGCTGCTTCTACCTTGCCTCGAATAGTCTGGGCGTCCCCTACTTCACCAAGGCGAATTGAGAACTCCTTCGCCTGCCCTTGAAATGCCTGAACTCGCGCATCGGGAACGTTCTGAGCAGCCAACCCTTGGCGAATCTGCTCGCTGTCCTGGCCACCTGTAAAGGTCACGAGGAACTCATGACCACCACTGAAGTCAGTACCGTACTTGGATTCACCAGTTGAGATAAAGAAGTACATCGATGCCACAACAAGAAGTATGGACAAGGGTATGCAGAACCCCTGTTTACCGAGAAAATCGATCTTACTATCGTGAGGAATTAGCTCCATCATACGCTCAAGAATCCTTTATTAAATTGAAAGACCAGCCTTACCCTTGAGGCTGAAGTAGTCGAAACAGAGTCGACCAACGTAGACCGCGCAGAAAAGTGTGGTAGCAATACCAACGCACAGCGTTACAGCAAAACCTTTTACGGCTCCAGTGCCGAAGTAGTAGAGAATAACACCGGTCAGAAGAGTCGTGACGTTTGCGTCGAATATGGCTCCAAATGCTTTCACAAAGCCCGTGTCGACGGCAAGGTCTCGTCCTACTCCATTACGCAGTTCATCACGAATACGTTCGAAGATAATGACGTTGGAATCAACGGCCATACCGATGGTAAGCGCCAAGCCGGCAAGACCTGGCAGGGTGAGGGTTGCTCCGAAGAGCGAAAGGCACGCAAGCATCAGCACTCCGTTTAACACCAACGTAGCTACCGCGATAACACCGGAGAGTTTGTAGTAAACCATCATAAATAGCGAGATCGCGACGAACCCAACTGCCATCGCGAGTAGGCCGGCTTTCACTGCTGCGAGGCCTAGTGTCGGGCCCACGGTGCGCTCCTCAAGTACCTCAAGGGGCGCAGGAAGCGCTCCCGCTTTGAGAACAACTTTAAGCTGCTTCGCCTCATCAGTCGTGTAGCTGCCACTGATGATCGCTGGTCCGCCGGTGATCGGCTCATTAATGACTGGAGAAGTGTGCACGACGTTGTCGAGGATGATTGCCATCTGGCGTCCAACATTCTCAGAGGTAATTCGCCCAAACAGTGCCCTTCCGGCGCTCGAAAGGGTGAGTGAAACGCCAATTTTCCCCTCCTGCCCAAAATCCACGCGGGCGTCAGCCACACTGTCGCCTGTCATCATCACTTGGTCCTCAACTACTACGGGGAGGCCTTTTTGGTCTTTCAGCGTTACTGTCCCGATAGATCCGGGGGAGCCAGCCCCTGGAACGAGCCGGAATTCTAGCTTTGCCACCGAACCGACCACTTTTTTTACGGATGCAACATCAGAGACGCCAGGCATCTGTAGAATGATGCGATCTTCACCGGAGCGTTGAATGAGGGGCTCGGACACTCCAAACTGATCAACTCGTGCGCGAAGTGTTTCAACAGATTGATCGATTGCGTCTCTCTGTATTTGCTCAATCATCTTCGGCTCGATTGTGTAGACGAGCTTGGGTCGCCCGTTTTCTGACTCTTGTTTCGAGAAAACAAGATCGGACCCGTACTTGTCTGCGATGACTTTCTTCGCTTCCTCTACGAAGCTTTCAGTGAGAAGCACTATAGTAAGCGAGGCATCATCGAA
>JAYVGZ010000252.1:0-6950 GCA_043771805.1 Pseudomonadota bacterium | reverse complement strand
AGTCCGTGCCAGTAAAACTGGCAAGGCTTTTGCCGTAAATCACTATAGGTTACTGTTTTGATTCGCATCCGCGAATCGATAGCGTTTTCCAAAAGCCGGGGTTTCGCTACGGACTTTTGGAAAACGCTATAGGTGACTTGAAGTTATTCTGAATGTAAATTCTATGATTGATCGAGGCAGACTGAGTGCGGTCGTAGGCTAACTGTTCAATATACCCCAAAGGTTGTAGGCATCGCTGAAAGTTGGAGAGCTTCAGTGGTAACGATCACGATCTCGCGCGCATGTCGTCGGTGTGACAGTGCCAGAGCAAGCTCTTTAGAGGTCGCTAAGGAAAATCTGCGGCTTCTATGCAAATATGATCGGGTATCTTAATCGCGCCAGATCGTTTCTGAGTTAGAGAGATCTATCCACTTAGCCGCTGACTTTAGTATGTCACCTGTGTTGAACTGACCGAAGTCTGCGGTTGTGGTGTCTGCGCCCATATCTTTTACCAAAGACATCGGGTACGCGAGCTCGCGACTCGGGCAAACGATGACAAGGGAGTAGAGATCCGAGGAAGGCATATCATCCGTTTTTGCAGCGGTAGCTGGATTGTCTGTGTGCGCGGCCGCCTCTGATGAGGTGCCATCCGAATTGTGGGCTAGTCGGGGCGATCTCTTGGGGAGCTCTACACCGGTAGGAAGAGCGGGAAAGCGACCGGAATCATCAACGGCCATGTACTCGTTCTCTTTGCTAAAGGATGTGTGCCCCATGGCAAATGCCACGATATCGGCAGCCATCTCTAAATCGACGCTCACCTGACGGGCGATACCTTTCGGCGGAAGCCGTTTGACGATAACCGAGAGCCCGGCTCGCGCGACTGCGTCGAGGAAGGATCTCTGTCTGGAGTCATCTTCGTAAGGAATGAGCGTGTAATATCGGGCCACGACGGGAGTCGACCCAGAGGTAACGCCTCGGAGGAGAGCAGTCATATCCACCTTGCGGTTGATACGCCTAGTAGCGCGATCTAGCCCGGTGCCATCAATAAAAAGCCCAACGTTGCGCTTCTCACGTTTACGAATAAAACCTTTACCCAATTCCTCGTATTTCACGACGACTTACCTCTACCGCTAACCAAATTTTTTTGCCCGAAGGAAGGCCTTGAACCCCACTTTATACACTCAGCTGGCCATTCAAGGGCCAACAGGGCGCGCACTGCAAAGCAGGTGATTCGCTAATAAGGACCAGTGGACCTATCGAATCTCGACGACGGAGCCTACAACAAGGAGTCGAAAAATGCGAGCCATCTGCTCATCCTCTACCCGAACCCCGCCGATCTCATCCCTCCACATCGGCCCATTGTGAATCGGTGTGTTTTCGTCAAGGAAGATAGCTGCATTACCTAGAGCACCGCGGCGGTAGCGGAGAGAATTACTGTCGGATGGAACTGTAAGGAGACGGGATTCAAAATAAGTGTTGGGAGCATACCAAAGAGGAGCTTCCTGTTTGTGGACGATGGAGTACTTCCCAGGTTTAAGCGATTGAATACCATCACCGCGGACTGATTCAACGGCAGTACTACCATCCATAATTTCGATCTCTTTGGAGGCACGGTCTATTTTTAACCAGTGGCCTTTGTGAGAAATCGCTTTTTGAGAATGCTTGCTCGGCATGAAACCTAGAATCGGATCTGACTCGAGAGTTGCGGACCGCGTATCCGGCACGGGACGAGATAGAGTAAGGCCGCCATCTCGGAGCCAGGCAGCACTCCTCCCGGCGTCACCACCGGTAGAGAATGCCGCACAGCCAGATAAAATAGCGGCACCAGATAAAATAGCGGCAGTTGATAGCAATGCAGAGAAGGGTTTTGAATATCGCATAGTAAACAATCCTTTGTCTTGTGACGAACACCTCACAGTGCAAGCCATCAACCGAAAAGCGAAACCGACCGTTTCATCGATTTCGCTCCCTCACTAACGAGGCCACCTTGCCTTGGCAGACCCGCTAGCACGAAAACCACCAACATAACCTGTTGCGGCAAGGTACCAAACTCGCAGTGTTCCCGAAACACCCATTATCTCGAGCGGCCAGGCACCGCAGTCGTGTCCCCAAGAGAGGCACATGCCCCTTGTCGCAACTTTCGTGGTCATTCGCACAACAACTACTACGAAGGTTCGATGTAAAGACGCTGTTTGGCGGTGTTGGAAATTACCGTTTTTAGGGGTCAATAAGCAAGTTTTTGTTGTGGTGGCCTACCGCTTAGCGGAGTCGAGCGTGTGTCTTTAGAGGTCGCGCCTTGGCGCCTCGGTGAAGGTTTACAAGAGGTTTTAGATCCCATCGCTCGGTTGCTGCACATCTTAGCCGGTAAGTACAGAGAGAGAAATGGCCTGTTTTGAAACATTATTTTGTAAATCTACTGACTAATGATTTAAGGGAGTTAGTGATTTAAATTCATAGAATGATGTTTGGCGGAGGTGCCTCCGGCTTGCATCGAGGGAAGAATTCGGGCTGTACTGGCACCTAGAAATGAGGTCCTAAAGCTATGAACCGAACTTCGACTTATTGTGAAAACATGCTGACTGATAGAAAAGAACATCACCTACCGCGGGCCGCTTCGATGGCTGCGCAGGGTGCCCGACTCCCGTTAAGCAGCTCTTGCGTGCAGGGCGTAGCGACTTCTATGAGCGCTGCTGCATGGAAGGGCAGGGCACTTGCAGTAGGTGCGCTGATCGGATGCGCTTGTTCCTCCACTGGGTGCGGTTTTGTCGCATCGCACGTGTTTCCCTCGAGTGATGCATTATCTGCAGCTGCCTCCACGACCGGACGGGCAACGAAGAGCGGAATGGTTGCGGAAGGCAGAACGGTACAGGTTGCTGCAGAGCGAAAATTCGTAGCAAGTGTTCCGACCCCAGCTCTCATCACCTCCAAATCAGCGAGGGCGCTTCCGGCGCCAGCTTTTGGCCTCACCCCAGAGGTGCAGCGCGAACTCGACAGATTTCTTACCAGCGACAGGGCAACTGTCCAGCAAGTTCTCGAGCGCCGGTCTTCTCATAACGAAATGCTAGAGAAGGTCTTTGAGGGCGAAGGGGTTCCTTTTGAGCTTCTAAGTGTTGCGGCTGTGGAGAGTCGGTATGACCCTAAAGCGGTAAGTCCGGCTGGAGCAAGGGGGATGTGGCAGTTTATGGGGCCGACGGCCCGGTCTTACGGATTGAAGGTATCAGGCAAGCTGGATGAGCGAACCGATCCCCTTCGGTCTACGGTGGCTGCTGCGAAACACCTGCGCGATCTTTTTTTGAGTTACAACGACTGGCACCTTGCCCTGGCAGCCTACAACGCAGGAATCGGGACCATTAACAAGCTTGTAAGCCGCCGCGGGTCGATGGATTTCTGGCAGCTTTCTCGCGAAGGTAAGTTCTCGGGCGAAACAGCTCGCTTCGTTCCTCGAGTTATTGCCCTTACAATGATAGTTAAGGATCCGGATATGTACGGGTTTTCTGATATCGGCACCGTGGGTTAGTGGTAGTGGCCTGCTGGTAGTGGTTTAGCCGAACGGTACTTCTTGCGGACCTAGAGCTACTCCGTCCGTGCTAGCAGCTCGTCCAGCTCTTTAGGGAAGGCGTTCTCGGTGAGTACGGATGACCCCACCTTCGTGACAAGCACGTCGTCCTCAATTCGAATTCCGCACGGGGGAACTTTCCCAACACCCTTGTTGAAGTAAAGGCCAGGTTCCACCGTAAAAACCATACCGGCTTTCAGCCGAGCACCCTGATTACCCCGAAGGGAGCCAACATCGTGCACATCGATTCCGAGACTGTGACCAATACCGTGAGGGAAATACGGTTTGTAGGCTTCCCGCTTCATTAAAGCAGAGGTCGCTCCTTTCAGAACTCCAACCTCTTTCAGTCCGATGGTCAGTTCTGTTGCAGCAGCGGAATATACGTCCTTAATAAGAACACCATCTTTAATCTTTGAAATCGCAGCCTGCTGGGCAGAGAGAACGGCTTCATAAAGAGTGCGGTGGACGGGCGAGATGGTTCCACCGACCGGAACTGTTCGAGTTATGTCAGCGGCGTACATATCAAGCTCAATTCCTGTGTCGATAAGGACCAGCTCCCCGCGGCGCATTGTGCGAGAGAGCGCATGATAATGGAGGGTTGCGGCAGAGCGTCCTGCCGCTACAATAGTTCCAAAAGCAGGCTCTCCTCCAGCGCATCTATAATAGTAGTCAATAAACGCTCCGATGTCTCTTTCTGTCGCTCCCGGTTGAAGGTAGGGGAAGGCGGATTGTAGAGCGTCACCGGTAACGTAGGTAGCGCGAACAATCGCCTCAATCTCGCTAGGTTCCTTAAAGAGCCGAAGATGAGCAGTAAATTTCTCCAGCTCTGAGAAGGTAGCCGGAAGCTTGCCGAGTTGGTCTACCGAGCGGCTTGAGAGATCTTGACGCACGGAAGAGCTTGTAGTTCCACGAATCGCCTGGGTGTAGGCGCAATCCGCCCCGACCAGGAGCTCTAGAACACTTTGCGTATGGCGCTTAGAAACGGAGACCTCGACTCCAGCTGCCTTGGCTAGGGGTCTGGGGTCTATAGGAGCGCCTTCCCAGACCTTCCTAATGGGATCTACCGGAGAGACTATCAGCACTGCGTTAGGTTTCGCGTAGTTTCGAATTACAAGGGTGGTATCCGGGGTACAGACACCCGTGAAATAGAAGAGGTCGCTGTTTGCACGGTAAGGATAAAATTGGTCTGCCGAACGCTGGACGGGCGGGTTGCTGGAGATCACCAGCGCCTGTCTCGTTTTCGATTCGTTGAGGAGGGAGAGCGCTGCTTTTATTCTCGAGCGGAAAGGATGTTTCATCTGAGGATCTTAATCGATCGGAACCACAACTGTACATGTAAGAAGTCCAACCGGGGCCAGTAGGTAAAGACTATTCCGTCCTAGGCACTTCACTCCTGTTAGTGGTGATAGTTCACCGACGCCTCAAATGAAGCCCAGGAGGGGGAAGTGATTATCTCGGTGAAATACCGAAGGGCAAGATAGGCAGTCTATCCTGAGTAAATGTAAGGGGACATTCACAACCCGACCAGCTCATGGCCGCCCCTGACCCCTTTACCGCGACTCATGTGAGTAAACCCAGATGGCAAAAGTAATCGAATTTGCAACTGATTGCTGGCGCAGTTTTAACATTGTTAAAGCACCTATCGCTCACTACACTGCAACCTAGGCAGCTGATTACATTCCCAAAGTATTTGATGTTTGGACCCGTCTTACGTATGCGCACGACACTGCCAATTGATTTCGGGCTGGGGATAGGGGCTTTCGTTTGGCTGCTAGTTGTTGTCGGCCATCTCAACGTGGCTGCCCCGGATATGGTTTATTTTTGGGGTGCAGCAGCTCTTCTAAAAAGAGGAGCAAATCCTTATGAAATGGGGCTCATACAAGAGTTGGCTACGATTAATCTACCTCAGATCGGCCGCTTAACAGGAGGCTTCTTTAACCCACCCCATACACTCATATTTATTTCCTGGTTGGCCGAGTTCAATTTTCGTTGGGCGACGGTGCTATGGAAGATACTTTCTATCTTTCTTATTCTCGTGTCTCTCCGAGTCTTCTGCAGGCGATATGCGAACCTTCTCGGCAAGCAGAAAACTTTGAAAGATGGACTTTGGATCGGGATCTATCTGGGTAGTTTCGCGCCGGTCCTCGTGCTCCTGAATATTGGGCAGATCTCGGCTGTGAGTGTTGCGGGCGTGTGCTTTTACCTCGCGTGGCGGGACGGTTCATTACTCGAGCGCGCTGGAGCAGGAGTCGCTATTTCATTGGCGACCATAAAGCCCCATCTTGTCCTGCTTCCGCTAATGCTGATTGCGTTCGATCTCGTGCGATGGCGGCGTCGCTCAATTCCGACCTTCGCCGCATTCATCTCTGTTGCTGCTATCGTGCCCAGTCTGCTCTACCCTGCATCTTTTCAACAATGGTGGTTCGCGCAAAATGTTGTGCCGTTGACTTGGTTTCAACCAACCCTCTCAGGATGGCTGCTTGCGACTCTGGGGCCGGATATACTTGCTCTCCGATTTCTTCCGATTGTATTCGCGTCAGCTTTCGTGGTCTGGTTAGCTAGACGGGATTTTAACCTGGAGAACAAAGACAGCGGAACCCTTTACCCTTTTCTCGTTGCTCTTCCGCTAGGTCTCTTTGCCGCTCCGTACGCATGGCTCTATGATTTCGTTGTAGCTCTTCCAACAGGATTGGCACTCTTTTTGATTTCGACAAGCGCGAGAGGCAAGAACAACCTCGCGCGCTTCAACTTGGCGCTTCTTTTCGGAGCTAATATCCTTATGATGTACGGTCCTGCTGAGATGCAGTACTACGTGTGGTATCCACCGCTATTGACGGTGCAATTCCTTTTTGCGATGCGCCTATCGTGCTGGACAGGTCCTTCTGTTTCAGGGCACGGGGAGGTAGGTTAGACGGGAAGTGGTCGAGGTGGGTCGGTTTCCGTCAAAAGTGCTGCTGTGGAGCTACCTTTCGTCTCACGCTAACTTGCTCTAGTCGAATGATACTTGTTCAAGGAATGAGCGCGCGCGAGCCTCTGTACAAGGCGCTTCGCTAGCCGAAAGGAGTAGTATGTTTTCAGTACAGATGAAGCTGGGACCCGAGTGGATGGTTGAGAGGTATGATCACGTGCATCATGGCCGAAGTCTTTCGCTATTGGAGCATGCGCGCCTCGAACTCCTAAAAAGCATCGGATGTCCCAACGACGATCTCCTCGACCGGGGGTTAGTACTCGTGATCACCCGAATTGATGCTCAGTACAAGCGCGAGGTAACGGCTGGTGAAATTCTCGTTACGTGCGACAGGGGAGAGTTAGATGGGCGCACAATAGTGCTGCAACAGAGGGTGCTCAATGCCCGCGGAAAAGTAGCCATCGAGGCGCGAGTAGAGTCATTGTTTATGTCAGCTGAAACCCGGCG
>JAYVGZ010000251.1:0-6194 GCA_043771805.1 Pseudomonadota bacterium | reverse complement strand
CGCCAACAGCGCCTGTTCCGCCGATAGCGCCTGTTCCGCCAATAGCGCCTGTTCCGCCGACTGCACCAGTTACGCCGACTGCGCCTGTTCCTCCGGTGCGCCCCGTGCCCCCTGTACCGCCAATATCGCCGGTTTCGCCAATCGCACCTGTTCCGCCGACACCGCCGGTCCCACCAGCAGCCCCAGTGCCACCAGAAGCGCCGGTGGCGCCTGTCGAACCTGTAGCGCCAGTTGCACCGACAGAGCCCTGAGATCCGGCCGGCCCGGTACCGCCCGTCGACCCACTGACACCACGTAGAAACTCTCTTGTAAGTTGGGTTGTCCCCGAAGGACATTTGCCCCGAACGGAATTTGCTATGGCTCCACCTTTTCCAATGCACAGGAAAGTTGTCGTGACCCTAGTCTGCGCAAAAGCGGAACAGCAAGTAATGAGTGAAGCTAAAGCCATTTGAGATGTGAATCTAAAGGAGAAGGAGGAGGCTCTCAGATTTAGACGCATAAGTGCTCGATATTACTAAGATTACAAAATCTCACGATAGGCAGCGGCATTCGGGTTCTCTACCTAGCATAGGTAATCGATACTACAGCTCAGGATCAAGAGTGTTTTTTTGCCACACAGTTTCACTTTACGTTGTCTCAAGATGACGCGCGCTTCCACGGGGTTGCAAGATCTTAAGGCAGTATTTGGTGCGGCTCAGCTTCTTTACTTGAACTCGATAGCATCAAGGCCAAAACGGTAATTCGCCGAGAGATCGCTCTTACCTACTACCCTCACCGTCAAAATCCTTCCCTCGGGTCCGATAACCTTTGAACCGAGCGAAATAGATATTTGCCGCACTATCGGCGAGAAAAGAGAATGGACGCCTTCATTAGGCTCACCCATTGATACCCGGATATCGCCAAAATCGGGAGCAGCGGTCACAAACATCGATACCGAAAAACTTCTCACCTCTGGGCTAACAAGATAAAGCTGCAGCTCCGCACCGGGTTGGCTCGAACTAACAAAGAGGTGGTCTCCTCCCACCCATTCCGCGCCAAAATTTGTCATCTTCTGAAGTACGAGCCCCTCGCTCGAGCTGAAGAGCACATGACTCAACGAAAGATTGACGACGCCAGCGGCTCCGGCAATCTGGATCGGTGCAACCAAACCTTTCGATGACAGTTCACGTGCACGCAAGGCACTCACCACTGCTGCCTCTCCGGCCGTGACCAATTTATATACCCACCGTCCAGCTGAAATTGAAAAGGGAGCGAACGAGACCGGAATGCGACCTTTAACCTGATCGAAGAAAGCAGTGTATGGCTCGCCGGTTGAGGCAACAAAGAACGGCTTATCCTGGTAGTAAGCGTCTTCTAAAATCTTTCCGACTGCGTTACCGCTTAGGCCCCAGTCCGAAAATCCCCATGAGTTGACCAATAGAAATCGGACATCACGCCGCTTTTTTAAGAGCTTCTGATAGTAATCCGCAAGCGGGTAGTAGGTCCGAGAATCGTCATCCAAAAAGGTAGAGTTCGGTGGCAATTGAGCAAATAGCTCATCGGCGAACTTCTGAACCTCGTTGTACCGCGCTTTGTTCGGGTTCGCGATGTACGAGATGTGGTCGTAGAGGTTGGCGGAGTAAAAATTCGAGAAGCGGCCAAACCACATACTTGAAGGGTCTAGAGCGAGAGTAGTCACCGACCCGTAAAGAACTGGGCAGGTGACAGTGGTGAGCAAGCACCATACCGTCAGCAAACGTGTGCCGCGCTTCGGGCCGAAAATGTCTCGCAGAGAGAGTAGTCCGATTCCAGCGAAGAATGCGGCCCCGTAGAGTCCTGGTAGAAGAAACGCGAATCGATCCCAGGTTCCGTAACCAGAGAAAACTACGAAAGTGAGTGAAATGTGGGTCAGAATACCAAAAAGCGCGGGTGTCCACGAGAACCGGCGCACGTACGCTCGTACCCCTAATGCGCCCCCTAACGGTAACAACAATAGTGGAGATTGATTCCAGACGATGAAGCTCGTTTCTGAAATCATTGACGAGACCGTGCTTGAAAAAAAGGTGCCCTCGAATTTTCCGACGAACGCGTCTTTTATTGTTGGTGCCAACCCGCTACCAGACAGCGCTTCCTTGCACAGCAGCAACGCCCATGGAAGCAGACCAGCCGTTGCCCCAAGAGCGCAATAAACCAGAGTGCGCGCGGGTCGGGTGGTCGATCGGGCATAGATGCAGCCACATACGGCAACCCCTAGACACAGAAAACTGTTCTGCACATGGTTGAAAATGCTCAAGCCCGCGACGAAGCAGGCCAGGAAGAGGAATCGTGCATTCGTCCTCCGTTGAAAGCACAAAAGTGAGAGA
Source organism: Pseudomonadota bacterium (assembly GCA_043771805.1). GTDB lineage: Bacteria > Bdellovibrionota_C > UBA2361 > UBA2361 > OMII01 > JAYVGZ01. The sequence continues at coordinate 3,852 of JAYVGZ010000251.1, read as the reverse complement.
TAACAAAGCCCGGTTAGGAAGGTCGATACCGCATAGTTCTCAATTATCGTGCTGTGCCACCAGAGAGAGTGCATCACCATCACAGGAAGGGTCAGGACAGCGCTGATGATCGATGAAGCTCCCCATGCCCTAAAGATGGCGAACATAACGGTTACTGATGCGCTGCCAAAAAACACAGAGACAAGATTTGCAGCAAACGCTGGCTCAGCGTTGCTAAAGCATGAGAACACCCACCCCATCAACACGGTAAACGGATGGTTGTTAACATGAGAGGAGAGATGCCCCGACTCAATTGCATCAATAAGGATGGCGGTATCGCCGAAGCCGATGGTCCTCGACGCAGTGAGGTAGTAGAAGAAAAATGAAACACCCCAACACGTTAAGATACTGAAGGTAGCAAGTCTCAGTTCGAGACTCCTCTCTACTTGTTCCGTCGACTCTGGCCTCACCGCTGACCGCTCATCAACTGGCGCCGCTAACGCCGAAAGCTCTCGTTCTTGCTTAATTCCCTGAGGCATAGACACCTGACGCCACTACGTTCGAGGCGAGAGGGTATCGCTGGTGGAGACCAGAAACAAGAGAGTGATGATTACCGTGAACTGCGTGCTCTTGGTTGAAACGGTGTGATGAGGGGTGCAAGATTGGGAGCTGGACTACCAGTACCACGACTACTGGACAAGGGAGGGGGAGTAACTGTACGCGGCCGGAAAAGCCGATCAAAATTCAGAACGGGTCGTTTACGTGTTCTCATGCTGACGAAACCTATTAAATCAAAAAAACCTTGTAATTCGTTATGGGATAAGCGCGGCACCCGGTGACTCAATAGGGTTGGCCCAGTAGCGACGCTCGGGAGCGCCTCTCTCTTTTTTGCGATAAAACTCACTCCTCCCCTCTTCTTGCCGGCATCCTAGTTGTGACGGCGTTGTTCTTACATTGCGAAGGGGGCCCGTGAATACACCCAGTTACACTCTATCATTGACCAAATCCGAAGAAAAAATCGCCCAGCTGCTTACCCGCGATGCTTGGGTGTTCTTCAGTAGCATGATCTCTCACCGCGATCTCTTTCATGTCAAAGAGATCCCCATGATGCCACGCGGGGGGCACTTTGAGATTACGAATGACGCTGAGATTATCCAGTACTACGTGGACTACACCGAGAGCTACACGCAGGAACTACTCCTGCTGGGGTGGGAGCAGGCCGAGATAGACGCCAGCACCGCTAGTTTTGCCGCAAAGCTTGAGGATGCTACCGGCGTTCAGCGCGGGTTAGGAATGGTAAGCGTGAGCGGCCAGTAGCTTTGTTGCCCTCCGGCTCTACAAAATATCCCACCCGTAACTGCCACGAGCTATCATAGATTTCGCTAACGAAAGCGTTGTTGCATCCTCATTCTTAATAAGCCCACGAAGGGCCCCTGCTGCGCGCAACCGAGCACCATGGGAGAACAGTTTCGCTATTCTGATCTCATCTGCGCAGGCCCCCTCGCCCTTTTCCTGAATCATCGAACTGACCCGAGATAAAACGCAGAGGTCCACAAAAAGCTCAACACTTGCATCAGCGATACGGCGCGTGTCGAGCTGCTGCTCGATGATCCCCTTCCCATGCTTACGCAACACCCCTTCAACAGCCTGTGCAAGCTTAGCCGCACCCTGTTCACAGTCGCTCGCTTCGTGTTTAAGAGCGGGGGCAACGAATGCGAGGCGGGCTCTCCCGAGCGAGGTGACTTGCGCCACTTTCTTCGATGCATAGCTCGAGAGCACTCCGAACCCTTTTATCGGTTCAATAAAGATGCTCGCGAGCCCACGAGCTACCCCTTTTAGCGCATCACCTGCTTCCTTCATCCCAGAGAGCCCGATGTAAAGTCTTAAGATCTCATTTGTTCCTTCGAAGATGCGATTGATGCGGGAGTCACGCACGACACGCTCGTACGGGAACTCACGCATGAATCCGTTTCCTCCAGCGATCTGTAGCGCCTCATCAGCAACACTCCACAGCGCTTCTGAGATAAACACCTTACTCATGGCTGCTTCAACCGAGAAGTCTTCAACGCCGCTGTCCACGTAATGTCCAACCATCGTAACGATACTCTCTGATGCGAAACAGAGCGTGGTCATGAGAGCAATCTTTTCCTGTATGAGTTGAAATTCAGAGATACTTTTCCCGAACTGCTTACGTTGAGTTGCTTGCGCGATTGATAGCTCAATCAGCCGTTTCATTGCCCCGACGCATCCCCCCCCAAGGCCAGTACGACCGTTGTTCAGGACCGCCATCGCTACCTTAAACCCCTTCCCCTCCTGACCAAGTAACGCCTCAGGCGGTACCTTTACGTCGTTGAATCGTACTGTTGTTGTGCAGGATGCGCGAATTCCCATCTTGTCTTCCTTGGGGCCTGAAGACACGCCAGCCCAATCGCGCTCGACGATAAAGGCCGATATTTTTCCTTCTGGAGAATCAGTTCGCGCGAACACGGTATAGAAGCCTGCTGTTCCGCCGTTGGTAATCCAGATCTTCTCTCCATTGAGAGTCCAGCCACCCTCTGCGTTTTTCACGGCACTGGTGGAGATTGACGCTGCGTCAGAACCAGAACCAGCTTCAGTTAAACAGAAAGCCGCAATCAATTCGCCCGTAGCGAGTCGAGGAAGGTACTTCTGCTTCTGCTCGGGCGTTCCAAAAAGGAGCAGTGCCTTCATCCCGATCGAGCTGTGCGCGCCTACCGTAAGGGAGGTGGATCCATCGTGGCGGCTCGTCTGCTGAAGAACCCTCGAGTAAGCGGAATTTGAGAGCCCAAGACCTTCGTACTCAGTGGGGATAATGAGCGAGAAGAGACCAGCTTCTTTAAGCTCGTTCACGTAGTCGTCTGGCTGTTCGCCCTTCTCATCGAACTGACGGTAGAGAGCGGCCTTTGGCGTCATCAGGCGGTCGACTGACTCGATTATGAGTTTAACCGTTTCACTCTCCTCCTTATCAAGGCGAGGGAATGGGAAGATCTGGCTCTCTAGGATGCGCCCGGTGTACAGCGACTTTGCAGCGCTGACGCCTCGCTCCAACTTGCTTTCGATCTCGTTCTTATCGCTGGTAGTGCTCATACTCGCCTTCTTTCTTGGTACGACTTAATTCAAACTTGTTTTAATGGTCCAAGGAATTCTCGCATGCGCTTAAAGGTCTCGCCACGCCTTAGATGTGCACCGTGCCCGCCTGTCAGCCACTCAAAGCGCGACTCTGGCCAGTGTCTCCGTAAAAGATCCATCTGTCCGCGTGAGACAACCTGGTCGCCTCGACCTCCAAAGGTAAGCATCGCTGGCTCGGGGGTAACTGCCACCCGCCCGAGGGCGCAGTGATCACGGAAGAGACCACGGAAGAAACCGCGGCCCTCATGTGGGGCAGGTGCTCCGTCGGGGAGAGGTAGTCGCTTGAGCGTGTCCCATACAAGGTCCCCCATTGAAACGAGTGGGACGATAAAGACCCCTCTTTCAAGCCGTTCCAAAGCGCACCACAGTTGACCAACGTAAGCTCCGAGGCTCAGAGCAACACACGATATTCGCCCGTGCCCCACGTTTCGCAGGTGTGACGTCAGCTGCCGTAGATCGTGAATTGCATGAGCTACAGCAACGAAAGTTCTCACAGGATCTGCGCTTGGAAAAAGAGGAGAGTGTCCATTTAAACCTGGCGTTTGTCTCTTTCCGTGAAACGGTAACTCGACGAGCGCGACGTTCCATCCAAGCGAGTAGAAAAGTCCCGGCAAAAAGGCGAGCGAATTCACGCGCTGATCGCCCATTGTCCATCCGTGAATTGCTACGATTGTTTGCCTTTCGCCCTTCAGTGAATCGGCGTGCTCCCACAGACGAACACACGAT
>JAYVGZ010000250.1:0-2894 GCA_043771805.1 Pseudomonadota bacterium | reverse complement strand
ATTCGAACAATTTGTTCTTCCGTATAGCGTTTCTTCATCGTTTCCTCCTAGGTGGGGAAACTCTACATCAAACTGGTACTATTTGGGGGGTGCAGATCAAAAGGAGTCATCCAGGGGCAGAGTGTCAAATTCATCTGTTAGTGCGGCCCCGGCCAGATTAGCCTCTGCACCAAGTTGTACTTCAGCCCGGTCCGGCAGACAGATCTGCTTCCCTGCGAGGCTGACAGTCTGATTCACTAAGTATTTACCCTTCTGGAGCTGAGCTGACTCATCAGCCCCCTCCGCTGGAAGGAGTTCCCAACAGTCAGATTGTCCCACCTCGCCGACAACGAACTTTAGTGAGGCGACCGGGCTACCCCCCTGGGTAATGATGGCGCTGACACCCCAATTCAGATCTGCAAGGCACCTCTCTACAGCGGCGGTCCCACCGTCCAATGACACCGTAATTGGTTTATTGTTCGGAACGTGTTCAATCACAAAAGTGTTCTCCTGAAGGGCCTTACCGCAATCGTAGTCTGTCCTCTACCCACTAGAGAGGGGTTGTGGTCGTCCGGGCGATTTTCGACTCCTAACCAGGAATCGAAGTGCTCCTCGGGACGCGGGGAAAGGCAGCATCTGTGGGAACAAGTCTCTATCTGAAGGCTCATACCCAAGTCACGCTCTCACCTGTGGCCGCCGCCGATTGCGCGAACCGCCTTTGATTACTGCAATCGCATAAAACGAACACAATTCTATTAATGCTGTTTTCGACTGAGAACCCCCTCAGTTTCTCCCCAACCCTTTACTTCCCCCCCAGTCATTTGCTAAACATCACTGCACTTTAAGGTGTGAGATACACCCGAATTGCTATTCATCAACAATAAACGTCTGATTTCGGACAAAATCGATGTCTGTCGGGCAGTATTCTCCCAAGCGATAAGGAAGCGAGCGGCATGGTAGTAGGAAGTATGGGCGACGAAGTAGACACAGGGGCTCTAGAGACCAAGCGCGGCATTGAAGCGGATGCACCCCGTCCCCGCGAGGCACGCTCGTCTGGACCGATCGGCGACGATCGTTCTCGGGCTGGTGCAATGGAAGTTATCGTTTCTCACAATATTGAAAAGGCGATGAAGATCCTTAAACGCAAGCTCATCAAAGAGGGCTTGTTTAAGGAGCTTAAGTCTCGTCGCTACTACGAGAAGCCTTCTGAGAAGCGAAAGAGAAAAGAGAAAGAGTCTCGCAAGAAGGCGAGAAAAGACCAGGCTCGGATGAACAAGGGCCCAGGCTTGATTTAGGTCAAGGGGTCTGCTCAACAGCACTCGATCTAGTTGTACAGGGCTAGTTGTACAGGGCTAGTTGTACAGGGTGATGTAAAGAGGAGATGAGAGATCATCTCCTTTTTTTATGGGCGGTCACGTAAACTGATGCAGTCTATAGTGATTTGTAAAAGCCCGCGCCAGTGAAAGTGGCAAGGCTTTTGCCGCAGATCACTATAGATTATTGTTTTGATTCGCATCCGCGAATCGATAGCGTTTTCCAAAAGCCGGGATTTCCCTGCGTACTTTTGGAAAAAGCTATAACAGTTAGACGCTTTTTGTGGTGCTCTCCCCGTGCGAATTTTATCGCGCTACGTTTTTCTTGAAGTACTGGTTTTCTTTGCGATCAGCCTCTCGGCATTCACGGGATTACTTCTCACCGTTCGAATGCTTCGGCTTACGTCACTGATCATCAATCGTGGCGTGGGTATACTGCAAATTCTGCAGGTATTTATCTCTATCATTCCTACGTTCCTTGAGATCGCACTCCCGATGGCGACGCTCCTCGGAGTGATCCTTGCGTTCTCTCGAATGTGCGGTGACTCAGAAATGGTCGTCATGCGCGCTAGCGGGATTAGTCTCTATCGATTTCTAAGACCCGTCGGCGTATTCGCTCTTTCAGTGGGCGCTTTGAGTCTCGTCGTTTCACTCGTGCTTCGCCCGTGGGGGTTCTCCTCTTTGTCGGCGGCACTTTTCGACGTAGCGCGCTCCAAAAGCACCTCTGGTTTGTCGGAAGGGATCTTCAACAAACTGGGGGCAATCACCCTGTATGCGGAGCGCATCGACTATCTTACCGGAGATCTCTCGCATGTCCTGGTTGACGACAAACGTCCCGATCAACCCCGAAAGATTGTGGTCGCAAAGAAGGGAAGGATCATCGCCGATGAGGCGGCGCAGTCAATCTTTCTTCTTCTCGGCGATGGAGTTGCGCATGAGCTCGTCGAAGGGAAGTACACAAGGACGGAATTTACTTCGAACAGCCTGAGCGTCGATCCGAATGAGCTTCTTCGAGGTGACTCTAAGCGCGGCCTGGTGTCACGAGAGCTCTCAACACCTGAACTCTCTGCGGCGATTCAAAGCCTCAAAGAGACCATTCGTTCCGCTCCGATGGACCAGGAACTAATTCCATTCTGGGGGGATGAAGTATCACGGAAGGATCTCCTAAAGAAATTTCGTAGGGCTAAGATTGAGCTCGGACAACGGTACTCGCTTCCTTACGCGTCTTTTATTATGGCCTTTATCGGTATGGCGCTCGGAATTATGGCGCCCCGAACACAGCGCACGTGGGGGGCCGGAGTGTCTGCGGTGCTTGGATTGATCGTCTTCGTTGTTTACTACTCTCTATTTTCGATGGGGATCGCACTTGCCGATAGTGGAAAAATTTTTGTCGGCGTCGCGCTGTGGTTTCCAAATTTGATCACCACACTTATCGCGGTCGGCATTCTCTACAAACTTGGTTCAGAGCAGTGGAGTTCTGTTCCAGAAGGGATTCAGAATGCGTTGCAACGAGGAAGGGTGCTCCTCGGAAGGTTCAAGAGAAGCGGGAGTAGCGACAGATGAAGATCCTCCATCGCTACATCCTCTCTCTCTTGGTGAAGA
>JAYVGZ010000249.1:0-2477 GCA_043771805.1 Pseudomonadota bacterium | reverse complement strand
TACTCCTGCCTTTCCACGTCTTACTACGTTTCTTGGTGGCCCTTGATGTTCTCTTTACCCTTCTTATTACGGTCCATAACCACCGCTTCATCCGCTTTGTTTTTTGCCGCATTTTGGATAGCACTCCCTGTCGCCCCCGCCCACTCAGAGGACCAGAGGTGCGTCGATTTAGTAAAGGAGTGCTTCGCCTACCTGAAGTCAGACCGCGATACCTGTTTTAAGGCCGTTTCAAAACATTCGTTTTGTGCAGGTTCGCTGATTGCACCCCTAGCGACGAAGCGTTGGGAACTCTCCCCCCTGCTCCCTAGTGGTGTTGAAATGGGTCCTGCCTTTCTCGGGCCACAGCTGGTGGATCAGGCCTGCCTTGCGAATTTCGATAACACCTGGTCTGCTGCTCTTGTGCAGGGAAATATTTCGGCTGATGCGGTAGGAACCCTCACGACGACCTTGAGCAGCTGTGCCAAAGTTCCTGCTTCAGAGATTGTACATCCGTAACCTTTTCTACGCGTATTGCGGCTGAGGCCTGCCTCCAAAGCAGTTCTCTCCAACAGCAAAAATGGCTGAGTTGAATAAAAAAAAGAGCCCCCTCTCCATCAAGCAACGCTTGCTTCTCGTAGTGGTTGTGCCGTGCTGCATGCTGCTGTTGTTGGAGGGCGCCGCACGCGTCACGCTCGCCCTTGGTGTCGGGGTCGCAAAGCCGAAGCAACCAATGCAGCTTGAGATGCCCACCTGGATGTTGCAAGACGCCAACGCTGTAGCTCGAGCCGCGCCCTCAGCAGATGCGATCGATTGGTTAAACCTCTTCAAAGAGGGCCACGGTTTTCGCCTAAACCTTGCGCCGAACATCTCTCACTATGTGAAGAACACATTTAGCCTCATTCCCGCTGACCGGGAGCAACGGTACCTCATTCGATCAAATAGTTTGGGTTTCCGTAGTCCTGAGCTACCAAGCGAGAAGGCGCCAAACTCCTTCCGCATTGCGGTCTTTGGCGACTCAAGCTCATTTGGCTGGGGTGTTAACTCAGAAGACTCTTGGTTTGTATTATTAGAATCTCAGCTACAACGTCAGTTTCCGAAGAAACAGATCGAGGTTTTCAATTTCGCAATTCCAGGCGACTCCTCCGCCTACGGTCGACTACTCTTCGATACGTTTGCCGCTAAAGCTAAGGCTGATTTAGTAATACTCGGCTTTGGCGCCAATGATGCAAAAGGCGTATTTACCAGCCACACAGAACAGGTATCTCGATTTCAGGGTAAGGCGCAATTTCTAACGGCTGCAAGTTGGTTAAGGTTGAGTGCTGTCTACCGACTGCTCGAGACTGCACTCGCCCCTCGCCCAGGAGCAGCAGCAGTTAACCGCAAACGGGTGCCAGCAGTGGCCCCTTCGGATTATGTTTCAAATCTCGCTTACATGGCCACCCGCAACCAAGAGCTGGGGGGCAAAAACTCACTTTTGCTGACCCTTTGCACTCCAAGTAGCTACGCTCGGAGGGCTCGAACACTTGCCCGTCAGAGCAATCTCCTGTGGTTTAACGGCCAAGCACAGCTCATCAAAGCACTCCCTGAGATCCAGGCGGGGAAACTGTACCCAGAGTATGTGCAACGAATGACCGCGCGGTACCCCGAAGACCTCGCTCGAAACCGTTTTTTCTACATTACCTCAGACGGGTGCCATCCCAATGAGCTCGGGCACCGGTTTGTAGCAGATCGGCTTACTGATATCGTTACTCGTTCAGCTTTAATGCAGTAGTGATTGACTGCCCTTTCCTCTCAACGTTAATGTCCCCCAATGCCAGACACGAACCAGAAGCCGCTTGTTGGATTGATCATGGGATCTCAATCTGATTGGGATACCCTGCAGTCAACCGCTGAAACCCTCACCTCTCTTGGTATTCCTTACGAAACAAGGGTCATCTCTGCTCACCGCACCCCTGCCCTCCTTGTTACCTATGCAAGCGAGGCTGCCGAACGTGGATTAGAGGTCATCGTTGCTGGGGCTGGGGGTGCCGCCCACTTACCAGGAATGGTTGCATCCATGACGCACTTGCCAGTCATTGGTGTACCAGTACAGTCGAAAGCACTGCAGGGGCTCGATTCTCTTCTCTCAATCGTGCAGATGCCTGCGGGTGTGCCTGTGGCAACGGTTGCTATTGGAAAGGCAGGCGCCACAAATGCTGGGTTCCTTGCGGGTAGCATATTGGGGATCAAGTACCCACAAATATCGAAAGCAGTTCAGAATGCTCGTGCAGAACAGACAGCTAAGGTTGTAGCCCTTCCGCCCCCAGCTTTTGCGCTATGAAAATCGGAATCCTTGGCTCAGGACAGCTCGGTCGCATGATAGCCCTTGCGGGGTATCCGCTGGGGTTTAGCTTTCGGTTCTACGATGAGAAGCCAGGTACTCCGTGCGCAGGATTAGGTGAAATGCACACAGGTGCATGGAGTGATTCGGCCAGACTCGCTGAGTTTGCCGGCGGTTG
>JAYVGZ010000248.1:0-3048 GCA_043771805.1 Pseudomonadota bacterium | reverse complement strand
GCTTTCACAGCTTAAGAAGGCTGGCTGTACAACGGGCTCGAATTAGTTCTCGCCTGGGCACTGTTGATGGCTCTCGTCTTTAGCAGTGCCCCGCTTACTCTTCCCTTCAGTCTTGCCGGTCTACGGTAGACCTATCGTGGAATCTGTTTTGAAACTTTGTGCAGCTGGGGTGAAATGAAAACTGGTCAGTCTTTGGGTGGCGTACGCCACCCAAAGACTGACCAGGAATTATGACGGTCTAGTTGAGCTCAAACTTCCCTGGCTTAATATCCATAACTGAAACTTCGCTCTGAAGTTCAGTACAGAGGTCATTAATCATCTCAAATGCTCGCGCCAGGGAATCAACTTCACCACAGGCCAGTTCTATCATCTCAAAAGCCAATGCCTGCTCAGCTAGTTCAATTTCCTTTGAAACCTTTGCCATTGGGAAGTCTCCTGAAAAAACCTTTTCTAGTGTTCCCACGTTAGGGAGCACGAAGTGAGCCAACTTGAGAGTCGGTCGGTATCCCGGAAAGCTTAAGCCCTTTATTTGGAGCGTGGGACCCGGCTGACTTTGCAACTTATTGATAGGCAGACTCAAGACAGCTCTAACCACCTAGTTTCTTTAGGATGAAGCTAATAGCGAAAAAAGTTCAGTAAATTGTCCGTAGGTTTGAAAGTGCGATTCTCGGGGGAGTCACTAGCGCCGGGGGTGCCAGGAAACCGGCAAAGAATCCTACGGTGAGGAACGGTTTTCCGGCAGGGAGCCGGATTTAACATTCAGTGCTGCGTTTTAGCGCTACTGCCGCGGAGTTGCGGGAAGGGCCCTTATCGCGAGGATTGTTCCCATGTCAGGCAAACAGTCGGTGCCAGTAAGGATAGACTCATTTGCATCAAAGTGGATTCGGGTATCCAGAATACTCCCCCCGGTACGATCCCTCCAGCTCAGCCACAACCCAACGCGCTTACTGTCGAGGTACATGGGCCGGAAAGCCAAGGTTTGGTCGTTAGGAAGATGTATGACCTCTTTCTTCCTAAGAGATAACCGCTCTTCTTTTATGGCCAAAAGGCGAAAAGACCGAAACGGGAGCTGAGAGAGCTTCGGGACAAGGTCGGCGAGAGCCGGGTCGACCGTAGCAGGTGGCATTTCACCAGGGGGGGTCGCTGCGTCTAAGCCGCCGGACGCTTCGATTGTACGAACTGAGACCGTAACGGAGTCGCAGGTCGGCTCATCGGCGCGAGACGAAAATGCAGGCCACACGGAAGATGTTCCCAAGACTATGAATAGGCAGTAGGAGAGCGAAGTGGTGGCAGCGGAGCGAGCTACATCCACAACCTTCCGTGATGTCTTCGGTCGGCAACCACCCTTTTTAGCCGTTGGAGAGTTCTGAGATGGATTACAAAAACTCTCCACCCTCTTGTTGTTGTCACTCATCATGAGCACAGGGTCCTCGTAACTATTTGACGGCTGCAAGATTCGAGTACCGAGCGGGTGAGTCGAGTGACCCTGGACCGCTAGTAAAAACCACCTCAGGTTTCCCTCCCTGCTGTCTACTCTCGCTAAGAGTGTCCTGAGTCGGCAAGGTGCTACGGCGCTTTACCCAAATGATGGTACTTTGTTCGCTCGGATTCTGAATCAACTTAAGCGGCCCGTTACTTCGCATCCAATCCACTTCCATTGAAGAGCTTCGCTCTGTGAGCATCCTTGGACGCGCGGAAAGTGCATCTCTATCTCTTATGGTCATAGAACGTGCTTGGTGAAGGAGGCTCGACTGCCGCCCACCGTTATCAATAAATGACATGGGGTTTCCGAGAGCTATCTGTCTAAACCCGTTTTGGGGAGAAGACCGAAGATCTCCCTGCACGGCCGCTAAAGACGAATCAGAGTTTGGCCTCGCCGCAACGAACAGAAGAACCAAGGCTGTTGTAGCTGCCCCTGAAAGTCCCCCCCACAGAGCCTGGGATGAAATAAAATTGTGCCAATACGATCTGTTTTGTTCGTGAGAGCTATTGTGTCTTTCTCCAAGATAAAAAGCGGCGCGCTCCTCCGAATCTAATCGAGCAGAGATCTTATCCCACAAGTCAGCCACATCATCCGTCTGAGCACCACTATTTGCTGAAACTACGCCCTTGATTTTATCAAGCGAGCCATAAAACTCCTGAGCAGCAGCACTGTGAGAAATTATGCGCTTCGCCCGAAAGCGTGACCAAAGTCCAGCCTCTCCGTCAAAGTAGCGGCAGAGAAGAAGTTCATCCCTTTCACTGATCTCTACCCCTTCTTTCTGCAATATATTCCTCTTGACCATCTCAAATTACCTCACCTGAGCTTCGGCTGTTGATACTTCTTTATCTAAGTCACCCCTATCTTCATCAGCGACAGGCATCGGGCCGCTTACGCGCAAGAATGGCGGGGATAAATCCTTCAGAGCTTTCTGCAGCGCTTTGCGCGCGTAGTGCAACCGACTCATAACCGTACCACGCGGTACGCCTATGGCGTCCGATATCTCCCCGTAGTCGAGGCCGTCCACCTCTCGCAAAACGATTACGGCTCGATGTTCTGGAGATAGCTCTTGAAGGACCTCCTGAATCTTCGCGCCAGTCTCTTTACGGTGCAAGGCCTCGTACGGCCCCTCTATATTCTGTAGGTGATCTGGAACTGCGGTGGCCGCTCCACTCGATTCGTTCCCACCTGCTACTCCTCTACTGACGGACGCCGCTTCTTTAAATTCAAGGTGGGTGCCACCTCTTCGAGCTGAGCGGCGCCTGACGTCGATCGACATATTGTAGGCAATTCTGTAAAGCCAAGTATAGAAAGATGACTCCCCCTTGAAGGTTGGCAGCGAAAGGTACGCTTTCACAAAGCTTTCCTGAACTATGTCCTCTGCGTCTTCACGACTCTTGAGGACGTCCAGCGCTAAAGCAAGAATCTTCCCCCGATACTTTTCGACCAACAAACGGTAGGCATCTCTATCACCAGCGAGCGTACGGGCGACGAGCTCCTCATCACGAGGAGCTCCGGTCGAGCCGGTTTCTGAAGACCCCGTTCCTGGAGAGTGACGCGGTTCTATG
>JAYVGZ010000247.1:0-4152 GCA_043771805.1 Pseudomonadota bacterium | reverse complement strand
CTGTAATAGTGAGGAAAGTTGTTCCTACCAACACCTTGGTATCACGAGGGAGTGAGAAAAACTCTAGCACTCCACGTGATCGAGGTTTTGCGCCTCTCTGGGCAACTCTAGTCTCAGGCAGAGACGAAGCAACGAACGCAAGATTGAGGCAGCTCAAAGCGGCGGCGAAAAGGGCTGGTGCAATCGGGCTCCAGAGGCTTAATGCACCACCAATAGCAGGGCCAAACACGAAGCCGAGTCCAAAGGCCGCTCCGAGGATCGCCATCGAGCTGCTTCGGTGCTCCGATTCGTTGGTGTCGGAGATCACCGCTTGGGCTGTGGCAATGTTCGCTGCTCCGACCCCTGCAAGAGCGCGTGCACAGAAAAGAAGCGGTAGCGAGCTGGAGAGTGCGAAGGCAAGATGCCCTATGAGGGTCATTGCGAGGCTGCCGAGCAGTACTGGGCGTCGTCCTATTCGGTCGGATAGCCCACCCCAGAGAGGTGCGAACAGAAACTGTGTCAGAGAATATACTGCTCCGAGCCACGTGACCGTTGTTGGTGAGGCGCCGTATTCCTGGGCGAGAAAGGGTTGAACCGGAATGATTAGCCCAAATCCCATGACATCAAGAAGGATGATAAGAAAAACGATGGTCTTGAGGGATTTCTGCGGAGGGATCATTGGAGTCTGTTTTCGGGGGAACGAGTGTTGAAATCTTCTACCCTGTTCCTTCTCCAACGGCAATGCGTGGGAAAGTGCGCTACGCATCTCTTGCTTTACCGCAAGCGGGCTTTGGCCTAGACTTTTCGGCTTGTCGTCATAAACGGCGAATAACCAGATCATCGCGGCTTTGTGATGGTTGGTTTTGAGAAGTTTCTCTTGGGGGTATCCGTGGCAACTGACCTATCTGAGGCAGGCATTGTAAAATTAAACGCTGACTACGATCGTGACCTTGGTAGCGTCCGTCAGCAGCAGGATTTAGAGTTAATCAAACGTGATTGGCTCGCAAAAGAGGGCATTCTGCGCCAACTCTTTCAAGAGCTCCGCGAGGTGTCGGCCGAAGAGAAACCACGAGTGGCGGCACAGCTGAATGAACTTAAATCTCGAATTGAAAGCACCGTCGCTGCAAAGGCCGAAGCTTTTGAAGCGTCGAAGCGTGAACAACAACTCGCAAATGAAGTTATCGATTTTTCTCTGCCTAGTGCTTCGGCAGGGCTTGGGACGATTCATCCGGTGACGCTCGTCGAGGAGCGCATCTCCGAGATCCTTAAACCGTTCGGGTTTGAGAATGTGATGGGCCCAGAAATAGAGACGGAGTACTACTGTTTCGACGCGCTAAATATCCCGAAACATCATCCGACTCGCGATATGCAGGATACTTTTTATACGGATACGGGGCATGTTTTAAGGACGCACACGACGTCGGTTCAAGCAAGGGTGCTGCAGAATCGCGCGCTATTTGAGGGCGGGAAGTTGCCAATCAAGATCGCATCGCTTGGGCGGGTGTACCGTAATGAGAACGAAGACGCCTCGCACCAGGCGATGTTTCATCAATATGAGCTTGTGTGGTTAGAGCCCGGGCTCACACTCTCGCACCTCATTGGTCTTATCACTCACATATTAAAAGAGCTGTACGGCAAGCGTCGAAAGGTTCGCTTTGTTCCGAAGTTTTACCCGTATACTGAGCCGAGTCTTGGCCCACAGATAGATTGCTCTGTTTGTCGCGGAGAAGGATGCCCCGCGTGTGGGGGAGCAGGTTGGGTAACTGTAGGGGGATCTGGAATGATCCACCGCGATGTCTTAACCGAGTTCAAGTTTGATCCAGATAAGGTGTCGGGCTTCGCGTTTGGTCTCGGTACCTCCAGGCTCGCTGCTCAGTGGTACAACTTCCCGCACCTACGTGCCGTCTATGAGAACGATCTCCGTGTCCTGAAAGGTTTGGTATGAAGCTGCATGTCCGAATGCTAGAGAAGTTGATCGAATTGCCTGAGTGCGCTGTTGAGAGCGCGGCAAAGTCACCGCTTAGGCACCTGCTCGATGATCTGGGGCTGGAAGTAAAGTCTGTTGAGGTTCAGGAAGATCGCGGCCCCACTTTTACGATTGAGACGTTAGCCAATAGAGGCGATCACCTCTACGCGCTTGGGGTAGCGCGAGAGATCTCAGCCAGAAGCCTCGCACAGATCAAGATGCCGGCAGTTGCTAATCAACTTCCAGATCGACGTACCTCCGTGCCTGTTCGGCGGGCTACGGAGAAGTGCTCACGGTACGCACTCCTTGAGATGAGCCTTCCTGCGGTGATGGAGCTTAGAAACGACGTTGCGCTCTTTGTCGAGGAGCCTGGCAAACGTCACGCGATAGTGGATCTTCTCAACTACGTGCAGCAGGAGATGGGCCAGCCCATGCATGCGTTCGATTTTGAAAAGATAGAGGGAGAGATCGCTATTGAGATTACCTCAAAGCCGGAACAAATAGAGGCTCTGGATGGTAAGACCTATAAGATTCCGGAGTCGTCAATCGTCATTCGCGATCGCAAAAAGATAGTTGCAGTAGCTGGGATAATTGGCTGCTTGAACAGTATGGTTACAGACTCCACCCGAAAAATCCTCGTTGAAGCGGCGATTTTTGACCCAGTGAGTGTACGGAAAACGGCACGTGCGATGGGGTGCGCTACAGACGCCTCGCACTTCTTTGAAAGAGGGTGTGATCCGGAAGGGATTATGCTTGCGCTCAAGCGGCTCGTGCATCTCTCAGGGGGCTCGGCGGGCGCAGTAGGAGCATCTGATTCGGCGCATCCCCTCGGCATTACGTATACTGAGCTAGCCCCAGCCGAGAAACGCAAAGTCTCCATCTCGCTTTCGTTGATCCGTAAGCACCTCAATCTTCCTCGTTTGGACGAAGTGGAGATCGTGGCGCGCCTCAAAAACCTCGGGTACTCAGTCGATAGCGCGACAGTTGGAAAGGATAAAGTGTACTCGCTTACGGTGCCGTCATGGCGTTTGTGGGATGTCACGAGCTCTGACGATATTATTGAAGATATAGCCCGCTCGGTTAGTTTCAGTCGTGTAAAACCTGAACTCCCTGAACTTTCTTACGGGATACCTGAGCAAAATCACTGTGACTCTGTTCTTTCACGTATCCGCCCAGCGGTTGTTGGAAACGGATTTATTGAAGTCATTACAAAGGGTTTTTACTCGAATGCAGAAGTTGCTGTTCTTGACGGGCTCCAGAAGGGCTTTGCCGCTAAGCACGTAACTCTCAAAAATGCATTAGAGCAGAACAACTCGCATCTTAAGGCAACGAATGTAGTACACCTCACTCGCGTACTGTCGGCTAACCGCAAGCGCGGCGTGATTTCCGCTAAAGTGTTCGAGTCGTGCCGGATCTTTGCGCTACCAGAGCAGCCACCATCTGACGAGCCACGGCAGCGTGAACAGCTCGACTACAACTACGAGTGTGACACCGTAAGTTTCGCTGTGGCCGGGCGGTGGGCCGAGAGCGAGTTTCGCAAGGGTGAAACGCTGGAGGAGCTCTCTCGTCTCTTTACCGGAAGTATCCTCAGTGTCGTGAGGGCCCTTGGAGGAGATTTCAGCATCAGCAAGAGCGAGAATCCGTTCCTTCACCCCGGCATGCAGGGGTCGGTAAAGATAGGGCGGAGCGTAGTCGGGTTCCTCGGGGTGGTTCATCCAGAGATTCGTGATCTGTGCGAACTAAAAGAGCCGGTCCTTTACTGCGAACTTGATGTACGAGCGTTGCATAAATTGATGACCCGACCTGAGCCAGCGGTAGTGAGTGATTTTCCCTCTGTCAAGAGGGATCTTACTTTAAAAGTTTCTGCTACTGATCAAGCGGGAAAAATTGTTCGTTATATTCATGAAGGGGGATTCGACTCTCTTCAAGACGTTGCGGTAGTGGATGAATTTAAGCGAGCTGAAGAAGATTTTCGGCGTGTTACTTACCGGGTGCGATTTCAACGCAGCGATCGGACGTTGCAGCACGAAGAGGTGGATGTTGCTATGAGTGGGATCTTGGAGCGGTTGAAGGAGAAGCATGGGGTGGAGTTGGCGGGGTAGTGTGCGGGGCTTAAATGAAGCTTAATAACCTACGACCGCAAAACTCGGTTGGATTCAATAACCCATTGAAATAATGCATGAATTGGCGACTCTCATATCCACAAT
>JAYVGZ010000246.1:0-3202 GCA_043771805.1 Pseudomonadota bacterium | reverse complement strand
AGGTTCGTTGACCCTCACAATCGGCAAAATGAGACCGATCAGCGCCAGCACGTCTTGTATCTCATCCTTCTCACCCATGTATGCTTCAACCGCCGTAAGCGAGGCAGACCCCCCGGCAATTGCAGCTAATCCAAGGGCCGCGGGGTCATCAAGGGTGGTGACACCAGAGGAGGAGAAAGTACCAAAAAGCTCACCTACCGGAGAGGGCAGTGTGCTTAGCGTTGTAAGTACGACCCCCTTAAGCTGATTTCGAAGGTAGGCGTTTGCCTTTGAGGGACGCTGATCTCCGAGCCAACCGGCGACGGTGAAAAGGACGGCGGGATGCAAAGCGTTGAGGGGCGGCAAATCTGAGAGCCCCTCGGGTACGAGTGTCGCTAACCCCAATACGAACAAGGCTCGCTTATCGGCGCGCGAAAGATCATCGACCCACAAGGGGTCAAAGCCCTTACGAATAAGGTCGAGTTGCGGGAATTGTGCTCTTCCTCCATTTTCCAAAAAAGAAAGGATCGCATTCTCTGCTGCCAGGTCGTGTTCGAGCACCGCCGCTCTTGCGATGGCGGTCATCTTCCCCCTCTCTCCACTAGCCCAATCGGCTTCGTACAAGCTGTTTCGCTCAGCTGCGAGTAAAGGAAGGTAGTGCGCAAGTTCAAAGTACGTAGCAGGGAACCGCCTTTGCAGAATTAGAAGAACGAGTATCGCAACGACAGTAGAAACTACGGTCGGCCACAAAAAACGAGAGAGATTACGCTCACCTTCTGCTTTCGAAACGGTAGCGCTGATCGTGATCTTCGGATCCTCTAACGGAGCAGTATCACTTTGCGGACCGCGAACCGTGGCGGAAGAGATCAATCTCCCCTTTCCACTTGCCGCTGTTGTGGGACCAGCCACGGGCGCAGCCTCGCTATCGGAGCGGAAAGCAAGCTCAACATCGGAAAAGATCGGACGCTGCTTCGGACTCGAAAGCAGAAGCTGACTGATAACCTCCTGCTGCTCCTGCGTCACCGAGCCAGCTAGCAGGACACTGAGCACTTTGCCGAGGCCAAACAGGTCGGCAGAAGGGGGAGGCTCGGCAGCGAGTGTTACCTCTGGGGCAAGAAATTCGTCACGAGTGCCCCCTAGCACGCCTAGCCTTGGATCAAGAAACAACACGCGCGAGTCTGTGTAGCTGATGTTTCGAGGGGAGAGATGTCCATGCACCAAATTCCTACGAATCAATGCTCCCACCTGCTCAACGATACCGCTAGCAACGCGCTTACGAAGAGCGAGATCGTCAAGATCTCCGCCCCGGATTGCTTCCGAAAGGGTCGCATGAACATACGGCCGGGTTATAAGAATTTGACCGAGAGTTTGTACCGCGCGCGCTTCCATTTTCCACTGCGGAATCACAGCGAATCCTTCACACTCAGCAAGAATACCACTCAGTGCGTTTTTTTCGAGCGGAGGTGAGAACCGGTACAGCCTTACTTTTGCATTCTCAAGAACAAGGGGGCGCAAATCCCACGGCTTTTCACCCACCATGACATTGACGCATACCCCCCGATCTGAGAATTCTTTCGCATAATTATTAAATACAGCTTGCTCGCTCTCGCTGAGAGCGTCGGGGGAAACAAGTTTGGCTTTACCGACTGAATAACCCACGTAAAACAGCTTTATCGAATCTTTTTAGACTAACAGTCGTTCACAAGAATGTAGGGGAAGCAGACACTTGACCCTTTCGAGGCCTTTACTCCCCGCGCTCTGCAAGCAGAGAATCTATCTCTTGGCGCAGCCGCGGGATGATCTCGTCGTATGAAAACTGCCCCACGAGCGTGCCCTTGCGCTTAAGATTGACGTGACTTGGTGCACACCACAAGCCGAGATCCGCATCGTCAGTTTCGCCCGGTCCATTAACGCGACACCCCATGACTGCGATCGTCAGCTTCTTATCAGCAAGATCGTGGGTCATTACCTTCACTGCTTGGGCTAGTTCAACGAACGCTTCATTCTCTACCCGAGAGCATGATGGGCAAGAGATAATGTTCAGCCCTTCATGGTCGAAGCGTGGAACCGCCCTAAACCGCCCCGCACTGACGTCTGCCAAGATCCGTTTCGCAAGGAGTACTTCTTGATGCTTCTCGGAATGAGGCAGGGTGAGAGATACCCGGAGCGTATCACCGATACCGCGAGCTAAGAGGCTTTCAAAAGCGATTCGGGTCTTTACCTCTCCCATCGGGAGCATGCCGGCCTCTGTTACTCCAAGGTGGAGAGGAATCTCTTTGAACTCCTCGACGAACCTTGAGTTGATATCCATAACGTCGTTGGGGTCTGAGCTCTTAAGCGATACTACATAATTCTCGAACTGCAGATCCTCTAGGTATCCAATATGCTCCCGAGCCGACTGCATGGCGGCCTCTAATGGATCAGCGTCTCTGTTTTCCTGGGCGGGGTCGAGCGAACCAAAATTAACCCCTATCCGAATCGCTAAGTCGTGCTCCCGAGCTACACCTACGAGAAATTTTACTTTCTCCTGCACTGGGACAGACTTCTCGTGGTGATAGAGGTGCCCCGGGTTGTAGCGGATCTTCTGAACAAATGGGGCAACAAATTTGGCAAGTTTGTAGCTCTCTTGGAGATCTACAACCAGCCTCGCATCGGTTCGCTTCCGGATCTCGGCCAGCGCTTCAACATCTTTCTTACTATCAATGGCGATCCTGATGATGTCCGCGCCGTGCTCCTGAAGGAGCGCGATCTGCCTACAGGTGACATCGAGGTCTTGGGTTCGGGTGGCGCACATTGACTGGACAGAAATAGGACCCGCACTTCCGATAATGAGGTCGCCGACGCGAACCGAGCGTGTCTTGCGGCGTTGTATCTTCATTCCATTGTCCTCAGCTGCTTTCTGGTCTGCGCTGGGGTCGATCACTTTAAGGGACGAGGAGGCGGTCATAGTCGAAAAACACCTTGGGAGGTAGGTTGTTTAGGCTGGGCACCGCTTTTTGAGTGCTCACTCAAAAAAGAGGACCTGTCAGAAACCAAAAAAGTATTGTATGTTTTGATGGTTATAGCAATTTCTCAGGCACCTGTCTCCTTCCCCCAAGAATGCCCCTTCACCGGACTCTCAAGCGGTTTACGGTGATTTCATGGCTCAACTGGAGGGGGAGTGTTTGCAGGCCCAGCACATTGTCGATGAAAATCGGGCGGTCCATATCGGCTTCGGTGAAGC
>JAYVGZ010000245.1:0-3482 GCA_043771805.1 Pseudomonadota bacterium | reverse complement strand
ATTGACACGACCGCTGAGAGCGGCCAGTGAGCAGATGATGCAGGGGTGAAGTTCGGGTCCACCTGAAGCCATTTCAGGACCTGACTCGCCTTTGAAAGGGCTAGGACATTACAGATAGGAAGCGCCCCGTTTACAAGCGGATAGATCTTGCGGTCCACAACAAAAAACTCAGAGTATCCATGCGCCGATAAGAGTGGGAGGATCTCTTGCGCTGAAGTGGGATGCTCGAGGCGATTTAGTTCGACGACAATCGGCGGTTGGTGTTGTGAGAGCAGAGTGTGTCCACCTCGAAGAATTTGCGGCTCAAACCCTTCAGCATCAAGCTTAATTGCAGCAATTGCGGTCCCATCAATCCCGGACAAAAGGGCATCGAGAGTCTCGATAGCGGTTATCAGGGCAGAGGCACTATCCGCATTAAGGTCGGCACGAACCTGAGTTTTTCCACGGTCGTTTTCGCAGTGTGTAAGGTGCGCTCGCCCTGCACTTTCACCCACGGCTACATTGTGGACTGCCATGCGATCTAACAAACCCAGGGCGCGAGAGTTAAAAAGAAGGAGCTCAGAGAGCTCCGATTGCGGTTCAAACGCTATTGTCTTTACCGGTGAGGTGAGGGGGATTCGGAGTGCGTAGACACCAAGATTGGCTCCGATATCTACAAAGTAGTTTTCGCGGTGTGTGGGGCACCGTTGGCAGAGCTCCGAGAGAAGTTGGAAGAGATAGAGGTCTTGTTCACCGAAGAGGGCGATCGAGAAGCTAGCATCATCGGGGAATGGAAGTGCGATTGGGACCTTTCGGGTGCCAATAGTAATGTTAGCTAGGAAGTATCCGCGAAGGTTGCGGGCAAAAAAGCGCATTATGGAGGTGAGCTTTCCATGTCCGCGGGGCAGAGGCCATTGGCGTGCGAGCGAGGAAAGAGCCTTTATCGTGAGGGGGAGAGGGGAGGGGGTGAAGTCGTATGTCATCTTGGTAACGTTGAGTGGTACACAGTCTTCTGATTACCGTGTTCTGGGGTTCTTGGGCAGCTCCTTTAATTGGGGTCCTCTGTAAGACCGGAGATTTAAGTGGCGTGACCGGGGGTGATCAATCTAAATTCATCGGACAGTCTTCGTCTTCAGCACCAGGTATTTCAGAGGAAGGGATCGAGACGAGAAGTCCAACAAAGGTGGCTTTTTCATATTCTGTTCCTAATTGGAAGAAACGTCGTGAAATCAAAATTCGTTCTTTACAAACTATTTCTCAGCGTCACCTTTCTCCGCGCTTTTATCGGTACTCCGTTAGCCTTCGCTGCACCTTACGTAGTGAAAATGGGAGGCGTTCTCCCTTTCACCGGAGAGTTGGCCTATGTGGGGAATAACATCAGAGAGGGGGTCACCCTAGCTCTTGAAGAGCTTTCAACCACTACGAACGTGCGCTTTGAGTTCATTTGGGAGGACGGTAAGTTCGCTCCAGCTGAATCAGTTTCAGCCGCGCAGAAGCTTATTTCCGTTGATAAAGTAGATTCTATCATTAGCCTCTGGGACACCGCCGACGTAATCGCACCGATTGCAGAGAAAGCTAAAGTGGTCCAACTAAGCATTCGTTGGAACCCAGATGTTGCTGCTCGTCATAAGTACACCTTCACGTTTGAGAGCACCTATCCTATCTACTACCGAGATATGGCGAAGCTTATCCGCAAGCAGGGCTTGTCGAAGGTAGTGTTCTTACATGAAGAAACCCAGGCTGGTGTGCGGGAGCGGGTCGCCTTTGAGGAGTCCGCTAGAGCTGAAGGGTTGGAGCTACTCGGAGTTGAATCCTTTCCAACTGGCACTAACGATTTTAAAGGAGTTCTGACGCGCTTGCTGAATAAGGATCCTGAAATTGTAGCTAATGAGGGATTTCCCCCCGCGTCACTAATCTTACTCAAAAACCTGAAGAATCTTCGACCCCGAATGCGACACATTGGATTGAAGGATGCGGCTAGCCTAGCCCTCGATGTGGCTGAGCGCATAGACAGGGACCGACTGCAGAACCCGGTCCGTGTAGTCTGAATTTCCCCACGTCTTACACTCAAAAAGCCCTGCACGGCACCGTCTTGAATCCGGCGTTGGACCCGCGCACGGAGAGCATTCGGCCATGGACTCCACAACAACCCCACCGAAGCCGGGAACCACGACCCGCGAGCTTCTCTCTCTCGTTAAGCACACAGTAAGCCTATTCGTCATTAGCTGAAGGAGGTGAGAAGGGAAACTATCCGTGGCGATACTCCACGATGCGCCTCTTGCGATACTGAGAATGTCCTCCGGAGTCGTGAATGAGATCACTTGGAGATGAAGTTTTTCAAAGGCAACGCGGCGCTCATCTGTTTTGTGAAAACAAAAAAGCGCTTGTGGAAGGTGCCGCGCTGCCCACGAGGCTGGCATAAACTGCTGACTGGTACCTGAGGGGAAAACGGCGAGGGGTTTTCCGTTCTTCGGTACAGCGATTGGTTCTGATAAAGCCTTCTGCAGTCGCGGAATAAGGGCGCTGCAGATAGCTTCAAGGTCAGAGACGTTCCGCGTTCGAAGAGGAGGGATGCTAAGCGCTTCGGCGAAACCGTGGTATTTCTCCTTAAGTTGACTCGGTGGCGCGAGTACCAACCGCAGGGTATCAAGAATCAATACTAGAAGTGCTTTTGCATTTACCCGGAAGCTGTTCTGCTGCGCACTCCATAGTACTGTTCGATGGTACGGCGCTACGGGGGTTCCTCCTCCTCTACGGCGAAGCAAATTGAGGAGGCC
Organism: Pseudomonadota bacterium; assembly: GCA_043771805.1. Taxonomy (GTDB): domain Bacteria; phylum Bdellovibrionota_C; class UBA2361; order UBA2361; family OMII01; genus JAYVGZ01. The sequence goes on along the minus strand of JAYVGZ010000245.1, from coordinate 726 downwards.
ACGACTTGAAAAAGAGTAAGTCGGAGTCTCTGTGGACGCCCCTACTATCTTTAGCCGATCGGAAAACAGTGTAGTAGCGATACCCACTAGGAGAGGGTGCGGGCGAACCTCAATATGTACGCGGTGAAAGTCAGCAGCGACGTACAATCCAACAAGGCGCATCAATCCGTCGCCCAGTCTCCCGTCGGTAGCGTCTACGATAAAAGTCACGGGCGATGGACCTTGAGAAATAATGACGTTGAAGGGAAAGATGAATGATGACTCGCTCACAACTATACCTTGCGCTGACCGGCGAGCAATCCGGTATTGTAATCAGCCCAACACGACCTCCCGTAGGCGGGTTGAGTTACTGAAAGACACAGCACTGGGTTATGGCATAGAGCTAGCTCGCCTGGATAATCATAATCTTCTGCCAGATCTTCCGCGAGAGCGACCGAAAGGATAGATTCGACTTCTATTCCATCGCACCGCAAGCTGAATTTAGGGTGTCGGTCCCTGTAGGAACAATTCCTCTCCGGGTGCCTCCGCGCAACACATTAGTAGATATGAATCATTCGGTCATTCGTAAATTCTGGCGCGGCGAGTATCCTCTCTGGATAACGGCGCTTTTGGGATGGTTCGTAATTCCGGTTCCTCACCAATAAGTGTGGGTGAAATAGGGTAGAAAAACCCCCGGCGATGGGCGAATGTTGAGTTGTAAGACTTAAGCATTCAATCCAACCCGGA
>JAYVGZ010000244.1:0-3530 GCA_043771805.1 Pseudomonadota bacterium | reverse complement strand
TTTTGACACCGATGTAACGTTCTCTATGCTTCGTATAGCTCTCAAACCAATTCTTTGTTTCGGGAGTAGCAATCGAGCGAAGTTGGGCTCTGAGCTTTTTTTCGTATGAAGCAATCATAGTTGATACAAATTTACTCTCTTCTTAAACCAGTGGCGATACAACAAGCAAGATGTGATAGCATACACGCTCGCGAGAGACCCCTAAAGTAACCTGGCTCTTGAAGAGGTCGACTTCAAGGCAGAAGCTTTTTATTTTTGTGGCCGCTTGATTCTTTGACAATGCTTAAGGCCGGTAAGGCTATCCACATCTTAAGAATTGACCTATGTCGACACTATCCCTCCTGAGGCCCGAGTACTTTCTTAGACCGAAACAAGCTCTGAAACGACTAGTACAGAAAGTGGGTCTGGCGTCGAATCCAAAAACTGTCGAGTCCTTAGAGCTCCCTTGGCACCTAGCGATTGGGCTTATTCCGGGTGATGAAATTAGTAGAGCGATCTTTCACACCGGAATCTATGACCTCTGTTTGACCGAGGCGCTTTGGAGGCTCACGAAAGAGGGTTCCTTTTGCGTCGATGTCGGAGCAAATGTGGGATATGCAACCTCGATCATGGCGAAGAGGGCGACAAAAAAAGGACGAGTGATATCATTCGAACCACACCCTGAAACATTCAAGAAACTATCTCAAAATGCAGATTCATGGAGCCAGAAGGAGGGCCTAGCGCCAATTACTTGTTACCAAACTGGAATCTCTGACTCCACCGGTACCAGGGCACTTCACATTCCTGAGGAGTTTATTCACAACAGCGGTATGGCCCATTTTTATGATGAGGATTCCCCTTCCCCGGGATGCGCCGCGGATATTCCCGTCCAATGTACCACCTTAGACCAATTCATCCGAGATTCAGGAGTAGAGATGATTGATCTTCTCAAGATCGACATTGAAGGTCACGAAATTCAAGCTTTCAAGGGTGCGAGTCAACTGCTTCAAGCAAAAAAGATTCGATGCATTCTGTTTGAAGATTCACGGTCTTCGTGGCGAACACCCCAGGATCTTTACAAGGACTATCTGTTTCTTATGGACTACGGCTACTCGTTATTTCGATTGAGGCGCGGAATATTCGGTCCCGTGTTGGAAAAGCTTGACGATCTAAAGGCCGATAATTCTTCATTGTGGCGGGGATGGGAGCCACCTAATTTTTTAGCGATCGCTGATGTTTCATCTGATTTTGCTCCTCTAGCACAACGCGGATGGCTTTCTTTAGCGGGGAAGTAATTGAGAAAGCATCACGTTGGCAAGACAGGCCTCTTTTAACTGCACGAAGTTTGCCTACGCATACGACCCGGAAAAATCCCTTACTTCTGTGCGCCCTTCTCTCGTCTGTATTCGTAACGCTCGCGCCGTTGTAGAGCCGCCCAGCCACCTAAACGAAAACCCCTGAACGGGAAGTGTCTACCACCGAATCAAATTCCCCCCCCACGTAAACCCGGCACCAAACGCCAACGTCAACACAAGGTCGCCTTCCTTCAGCCGGCCCTCTGCAACAGCTTCAGACATACAGATCGGAATCGTGGCCGCGGTCGTATTTCCGTACTTCTGAATATTGTTAAACACCCGCTCGATCGGAAGGCCCAGCGACTCCCTCACCATCTCATTGATCCGAAGATTCGCTTGATGCGGAATAACAAGGGCAAGATCCTCTGGTCGCACCCGATTTCTTTCTAGCAGCGTCTTCGCTGTCTCAAGCAGCCGGGTCACCGCATGTTTGAATACTACCCGACCATCCATATGCGGATGAACAAGCCCTTCGTCAATGTCTTCGCGCGCGAGGAACCCTGGTCGAGCCGTTCCAGGAACCTTCAAGCAGAGTGCTTCAGCACCGGATCCATCGCTGCCTAGGAAGGAATCGAGAATCCCCCTTCGATTGGAGTCTGACCACTCTCCATCCATCGCCTCGATCGTTATAGCTCCTGCTCCATCTCCAAAGAGAACGGCCATATCCCGCCCGCGTGTAGTCATATCAAGCACCGGCGACTGAATCTCTGCACACGCCAAAAGCACGCGCTTTGCTTGACCACTCTTAATGAACGCATCAACGCATGAAAGACCGTACACAAGACCACTACACTGAGCCCGAATATCGAGGGCCGGAATTGTGCGACAGCCGAGTTTATCCTGAAGAAGGACTCCAACCCCTGGAAAATAGAAGTCTGGGGAGAGCGTAGCGACTATGAGTAAGTCGAGGTCAGCAGCTTTCCATCCAGCCTTCTCTAGAGCAGCTCGTGCTGCCTTCTCGGCTATCTGAGAAGTGCTAATCGACGAGTCTTCGATGAATCGTCGCTCCTTGATCCCTGTTCTCTCAGTAATCCACTCATCGCTTGTGTCCATGAGCTGACTGAGATCATGATTACTCACGCGACGTTCGGGCACATAGTGCGCGACTGACTGAATGACCGATCGAACTTCTGTCATAGTTTCTCCGAATGTCTCGACCTACATGGATAGGAACACTTGACCTTGCAATGTAGTTGAAATAGGACAGTGCCTTCAAACACGTTTAGCCCGCCTCCATGCAAAACACCACTGTCAGTAAATTCAGAGTAGCCCTTTACGGCGTCGTCGTTGAGCACGGAAAAGTACTGATGACCGAGACGAAGGGGCCTCGTGGTAGTAGTGTTATGAATTTTCCTGGTGGCGGCCTAGAGCTCGGTGAATCACCCACAGAAGCGCTCGAAAGAGAATTCCGGGAGGAGACTTCCATGTCCGTAAGGTTCGGAGAGGTCTTGTTCTGTTCAAAGGCGTTTCAGCAAAACCCGGACTTTCCTACTGAGCAGCTAATGCACATCTATTACCGAGTCTACCGTGTTGGTGGAGAAGTGTCGGGGGCAGGAAATGGCGATGACGTACTAAAAGTGGTTTGGGCATCGCCAGAGGACCTTTCTACTTTTCGAATTATGCCGGCAGATCAGGAACTTATCGCCGATTCAGCGTTTCAGTCGTTATTCCACAGGCCTTCTCAGGATTAATAATTTTCTGTTAGGAACCCGTTAGCTGTAGACTTCATTCTTCTCGACTGGTATCGGGAGATTTATGAAGTTAGATGACTTTTTGGTCTCGCTAAACAAACCCACTCCCCCTGCGGACTACCCCACAACACTCCTTGCCCTTTGGCATGATGCACAGAACAGCTGGGAACGGGCGCACGATACAGTTCAGAACGACACAGATGTGGAAAGCGCCTTGGTGCACGCCTATCTTCACCGTAAGGAAGGGGACCAGTGGAACGCCCGCTACTGGTACAGTCAAGCAGGCCGAAAGCCCTTCGTTGGGTCATTTGAGGAGGAGTGGAGGGCGATTCTCTCTGAACTGCTCGATACGCGAAAAGCCGCCTAACAAGTTCGATGTCTCCTGATCTTTTGGCGATACAATCGAAGAGCGATGCAGGCTAGCTTCATACCAAGGACTTTCTCCATGATTACCAAGATCACCACCCTACTCGGCATTCAACACCCCATCATCCAGGGTGGCATG
>JAYVGZ010000243.1:0-12488 GCA_043771805.1 Pseudomonadota bacterium | reverse complement strand
ATCGTTACAACAGAGGGCGTTATAAGTTCGGCGACAGCCTCAAAGGCTTCGGAAAGATCCTGGGCAACCTTCGTTCGATCGCTGACGCTGGATTCCTGGGTGTGCGCCCGGTTTACACCGGCCGCTGTTATTGCGAGAACCGCTATTGAAAACGCTATTGAAATAGAGAGCGCACGAAATCGGTGAGGGGCGAATTTTGGAGAAGTAGAGGTGCTTGGACGAAGAACAGAACGTAAAATTATTGAACTCATACAAAACGGATTCCCTTTAGACTACTATTTTCCATGGCTCGTAACTCCCCCACCACGATGGCGCACCTGTATCGAAATTCTGGTAGTAAATAACCAACTTTCCCGGAGGTAACATACTGGTAATTCTTGCGAAAAAGCTCGAGGGGCAATTACGACCACCAGTGTTCGTGTAGCACGAAAGACGGAGCACGGGACGGAATATTCAAATGGGAAATGCTTCGGCTAGCCTTGAGGTTATGAATGGATTTGCAGGATAAGAAGGTAGGAGCCGGGTTGCCTCGAGTGGTGTACCTCCATGGGTTGGGTTCTTCGCCGATCTCGGCGAAAGCCGAGCTAATAACGCACTATCTCGCTGATCGAGGCTTCTCGGTCGACACGCCAGACCTCAACCTCCCTTCGTTTGAGCTTCTTTCTCCGACCCTCATTGTGCGGGCAGTTGCCGAAATTATTTCGACGAAGAGTAATGTTGAACCAGGGGGAGGCCTGGATATTGTTGGCAGTAGTTTCGGTGGGTTTATCGCACTTCAAGTCTTGGCCGCCCTACGGCCCGAGATTCGTAGGCGCATTGGACGACTCGTTCTCCTCGCTCCGGCGATCGATCCTTGGCATCCGAAGAGCGATCTCCTTTCGCCTGAGATAGAAGAGCGGTGGCGTGCCGCGGGAACGATGCCGTTGTTTCACCACGGGCTCGGTCGTGAAATTCTCGTACACTACGCTTTTGTAGAGGAGCTTCGACTACTCACGAAGAGGCAGGCGATTCCAACGATTCCGACACTTCTTGTCCACGGCACCCGCGATGACGTCGTTTCATATGAGCAGAGTGTGCACCTTGCGGAGCTGTGCCCGACTGCACAGCTTGTGTTGACTGACGATGGGCACGATCTCTTAAGTAATCCTCAGCAGCTTGTTCGTTTGGTCGGAGATTTTCTCTCAGGTGCACCGATCGATATTCCCGAAACTGAGCGTCGTGGAAGCAGTTAGGCTTAGCGGCTGGTTACCGATCGACGCTGCGATTTTAAATGTAATAGTGCGGAACCCTGCGATCGACGAAACGAGGAGCTTTGAGCCGGCGAGTTTCTTCTGCCCTTGGACTGAAGAAAAAATGGGCGAATACACAGTGGTTGAAGTCCCCGGCTTGACCACTATCGTACCTATGAACGCTAGTCGCTGCGACCGAAAACGTTGTGAGCCCTTTACTCGGGGAAGTTCATACGTGAGGTTAGAGAGCCGCACGGTAGCGTTAGCGCTGTTCGTGATTGTGATGCCGACTATGGTATCATTGAATTTTTCTGGAGTGGCTGAGCCGCTCGGATCGCAGGTGCCGCGGATTGTATCGATGCTAGAGTCGAAGGACGGATTACTCCCCGCGTTGCCTTCATCGTAGATGCTTATTTGGTCTATCGAGACTGATTGAGCGATTGCTAGCGGACAGGGTAAGCTTGTTAGACAGAAGAGCAGTGAGCTGCAGGAGTTTACGAATATGCGAAGGCCTAACGTCATATCTTTAGGTGTCGGAGGGGAGTGCGCATGGCATTAGGCCTGGACTCTCTATTTACAGCTGTCCGCAGGAGCCTTCTGCTACTGTGCCTCGCGATTTTAATCGCCGCGGTAGCGTGGGAGCTGTGGTTTGGGCGGGTTTTAACCAACGAGAGGAGCAGATTGCAGTCAGCTAGCTCGGGCGCTCCCGGTGGAAGCGACGGTTTCAGTGATAGCCCCGCGCGCGACGGGTCGGACAAGAGTCCTGGCGGGTCGGATCTGGGAGGCATAGACGAAGACGATATTGTGGAGCTTGACGAAGTAGTCCGTCTCGATTCAGTTGCTAACACGACACGAGGGGCGGCGTTTTCCGCCTCTGGAGCCACAACGCCATCTGCGGGCGGTAAAGGGCCGAGTGTCTCAACTATCTACAGCAGAGAGAGATTAAAGGGCAGCGCTGATGGGAGCCTAGCGGACGATACCGACGTAGATAACTCTCCGGCGATTACTATGCGAGATATTTTGGGGCCGCTCAGCGAGCCAGACGACTCGATTGAATCGGGGCGTATCTACGGTATTCGAACACGATCTGGTGCCGTATCGTCGTCAGAGCAGGGGTCTGGCGCCTCGGCGACGAGCCCGTCCCCCCAGGCTACACCGACAGCACCGCTGCTCCCGTGGGTAACGGGTCAAGCGCGTGGGTATTCTATGCTCTATGCTATGCATCCGCGAGCGCGAGCTGTTGTTGAAAGCCAAGTCACAGCCCTCCTTGATGCTCGCGTAAGGGAGCCGTACATCGGAGTTCTCGTCGACGGCACGTTTAGTAAAGATTATGCGTACCTTCGGACAATCATCGATCGACTATCTCAAGACGGTAGGCGCCTTACGGTCGCGCTGTATCTCACAAACGGAGCAACGATGCGCCGCTTCGAAACAACCGCAATCCCCGCCCCATTCGTTCAGATTGATCCTACACTCTTTAGAAATTTGATTCGTACTGACGCTGATACTCGTGAGCAATTCTCGCGAATTGCCAATGAAGCGGCGCGCCTCTTTCGGTACAACCAGGAGGCGCATCCTCAAAACCCCAATCTCGCGATAGTCATGCTGGAGGACAATCTCGATGCAGATTCCTACTCTCGAATGCGACTGCTCGCTCAGCGATCTCTTTCCCGTGTCGCTCTCTTTGTTCGTAATCCGTGCGTAGGCTGTTACGCTGGAAATGACGGTAACACCCTTGGTGACTCGCGAGAGGAACACGCGCTTTCGCTATTTAATTCTCTTGCTCCTGGCGACGGATACTCCCTCGACGGAGTGGGCTTTGGATACCCTGGTGAAGCTCCGTTTCCAGGAGTACTTCCGTCCGACCAGCTGCTCGATCTGATGCGGCAAGCTGCCCAACGCAGGCTGCAATACGTTGGGCTATGGAGAGGATCATGGCAGGGGATCTTTGGTCTTCAAGAGGTAACAATTCCCGATAGTCGTTCGTACCTACCGTCGTCAGCGGAGCAGCGCCAGTTCGAGATCCAGGCTCTTCGGGCGGGCCTGCAGGAAGAGGCGCCCTCGGTTTCTGTCCCGTAGATCACAAATTGTCATAAAAACGGCTACATAGAGAGGAATAAAAATCTCGTTCTTTTGAGTCAAACGCTTAAGGTGATCGAGAGGGCGGCCGATAGTCCATTTAGATTCGGAGAATTGTAGTGGCGATCGGGCCAAGGGCGGTTGTATGGCTATCAAGGTAGTTCAGGGATTGATTGAGGTTCGCAGTTCCAGGGCGTCGCTCGGATCTTCTAAAGTGAACCCCACGCCCGCCGACCTCTCCAAAACGGGCGAGCGATCCTCCCAAAATCTCACATCGCAACAGGTTGTTACCATCTCTACTTCTGCCGTGCAGATCAAGGGCTCGGGCGACGCTGCTTTGAATGTTGTTCGTAGCCGAGGAGCGGGTAAAAGCGCTAGTAGTTTGAGGGATGAGAGAGATGCCCAAAAAGTCGCCGATACCGTTGCGGGCCGGATAGGCAATGGTGAAGACGTAACCGCCGATAGCCACTCGAAGTTAAACGCCACGAGCGCTCGACAACACTTTTAGAGAAGAGTCCCGCTCAATCCCGCATCTACCCACAAAAAGCCGCGAGAGAAAACAACTTCTTCTGAGTTAACACGAACACTCCCTGGTAACGCGTGAGAAGCGCGAACTATCGTAGCGCCAGCTTGCGGTAGGTAAGTGCTTCGCCAATCAACCTAAGGGACATACCATGACGATAGCCATTGATTCTTCGATTGCGAGAGCGAAAAATTTTGACCTGAACAGCGCCGGCGATGTGCAGAAAGGATCGCCCAGTCGCGCCAAGAATGTTGATCAGAAGGGGTTTCTTGACCTCTCGGGAGCGGCTGATAAGCGATCCCTCCAAGTAGGGTCAGCAAAGAAAGATCCGTTGGAACAGATAACGGAGATGATCATGACGATTATGGAATCGCTCATGAAGATGATTTCGTCCCTTGTGAGTGGCGCAAACGCTGACGATACCACGAAGGCAAAGTCTGGGGATGTGTCGGCGGAGTCGAAAAAGTCAGCAGCAGCGGGGCCTCTCGATTCTGCAGATGACATAGCCGAGGCCGCAGGTGTAAAGCAGCAGCCCGTCGATGGAACTTCTGTAGAAGAGACGACTCCAGGATTAGGCGCGACTAGTGACCTTGGTTTGACCAAACCTGCTGTGGAAGAATCTGCTTTAGGGGAGGAGGAGACGGTCGATGCTGTCGACGAACTATTCACTAGATCACAACAGGGGAGCACCGCGAAAAAATCCGCCGCCTCAAAGGAGCTAGCATCATCCAGTAGCGTCAAGGAGAGTGCTCCTACCAAGGCGGTCAAGGGAATGCAGGCACTCACTGACGAGACAGGCGCGATCTCCGTGCTGACCGAGGACGGATTTACTGTAAAGGCCGAGGGAAAAGATCAGGCATGGACGATTGCCGCTCCTGATGGTGCGACAACTCGTATATGGGGCGATCCACACGTTTATGAAAGCGATGGAAATAAGTGGGACTTCAAAGATCAAAGTACCTTCAAATTCGGCAAAAATAAGGTCACTGTTGAGACTGTTCCGGCTGGAAACGGCCAAAACTTCAGTGCTCGCCTTACCGTCTATAGCGGTGACGAACGAGTTACCATCGATGGACTGCAGACAGATAAGCCAACTCTTCGAGCGGTAAGTGCCGACGGAAAGCAACACGATGCCTCACTTAGCGATGGAACCGTGTACGAGAGAGGAGTTACTACTCGCGGAGAATCTTGGGCAACTGTAAAGGGCGGAAAGCGAGACGTTCAAGGAGTTTAAGGTAGAGCCTCTCATCCCGGGATGTTTTGGGGTGAGAGGAAAAACATGATCCTCCATCGAATAGTTCGTGCTCAATACACGGTGCCCATGGTACCTGATCTATAACGTCTTCCAGAAGTCCGTAGCGAAATCCAGGCTTTTTGAGAACGCTATCGATTCGCGAATGCGAATCAAAACAATAACCTATAGTGATTTACGGCAACATCGTCGCCAGTTTCACTGGTCTGGACCTTTGCAAATCACTACAGGTACGGTCGGTTCCGTTGTGGAGAAGCCAAATGTCACTAAGAGAGTCGCTCGATAGATTGCGAGAGGAGTTGCGTCAGCCTCCGGCCTCTGGTCAGAGTGTTGGCCCGTTTGGTAGTGAGGTCGAGCGGATCGTCGCAGCTGCCCGAAGCCAACTGGACCAGCGTGTGAGAGCAGTAGGCACTGCACCTCAGTGGACCGAGCTCTCTTCAATTCGAGCAGGGGCGGCAGGCGTCTCTCTTCTTTTGGATGTGGTAGGACTCTCTGCTGAGTATGGAATTCGCGTACTTGGAAGGAGTGGAATGGAGCTGGATAGGCGAGCTCATGGCCTGGTTGATCTGTGGGGCAGGGCGGAATCCGCTCGCGCTCTTCTCGTTGAGCTTTTTGAGCTCTGGCCCGCGGGCCCACCGCGTGAGCGGATTGCCGCGCTTAAGGATGGGGTCGAGGCCGTTGCGTCAGATTGCGTTGCTCGTGCCTTTGAGGGTAGCCTAAACCCAGCTCAACTTGTCGATTTTATTAAAGAGATGGGGGTTGGTGGGCACCTTGCCGGGTAGTGGAAGTCTTAAGATTCCGCGGGCTTGACCTCGATTGCCATTGTGGTAGTCTCGCGTGCCGCTTTGAGTTTTTGTGTTTGAACCAGCAGCGTCATAGTGGGGAAGGGGTTCCCTCATGGGGGTTCCTGCACCTAAACCCCTGAATGATTGAGAGAAAACATCTCGAAAGAGGCATCTGCGGTACCTGATTTTTTCGTACAGCAGTTTTACACGGTAGTTCTTTTAGTAGAGTAGTTCTATGAGCACGAAATTCTTATCAACCGAAGACGCCAGGCAAAATGCTAAATGGTGGGTTATAGACGCGAAAGACCTACCGGTAGGTCGATTGGCTACCGAGGCAGCGATCCTCATCAGGGGCAAGCACAAGGCGACCTTTACTCCTGCTACAGAATGCGGCGATTTCGTTATCGTGATTAACGCTGAAAAGGCTTTGCTCACCGGCAATAAGAATCAAGATAAGATGTACCGACATCACACTGGTTTTGTCGGGGGACTCAAAGAGATTCGCGGCGCGCGAATGATCGAGAAGAAGCCAGAAGCTGTAATTGAGCGTGCTGTAGGTGGCATGGTTCCTTCCGGCGTGCTTGGTCACCGTGTCCTCAACACACTAAAGGTGTATCGGGGCGCAGAGCATCCTCACATTGCTCAAGCGCCAGAAGTTTTCACAATTAAAGATCTTCGAAAAAAGAAGTAAGGAGTTGGAATGATCAAGGGTGGCGGATTTCATGCAATTGGTCGACGAAAGACAGCCGTAGCACGCGTCTTCATGCGTCCTGGTACCGGCAAGTTTGTGGTTAACGGCCACGAGACTCAGGAATACTTCGGTCGAGTAAGTTTAGACCTCCTTCTTCGTGGTCCATTAACGATCACTGAAAACACCGAGAAGTACGACGTTATCGCTAACGTTAACGGTGGTGGGAAGAGTGGTCAGGCTGGAGCAGTTCGTTTGGCTCTTGGTCGTATCCTCATTCAGGTTGATTCAGAGCTTCGCCCGCCGCTTAAGGCAGCTGGTATGTTGACTCGTGATCCAAGAGAAGTTGAGCGTAAGAAGTACGGGCGTCACAAAGCTCGTAAACGTCCACAGTTTTCGAAGCGTTAGTCGCTTCGGTTTGTGGAGAATTAAGTTCTCCACACCACTGCGCAGATTGAAGCAGTGGTTAGTAGTCGGAGGAAACGGACCCTTACAAGGGTCCGTTTCCTTTTTGGTTTGCAGGAAGAAATTCCTGAACCTGTGTAAGGTTCGTTATACGCTCCACGACGCGGCGGGATAAATGCCGAGAATTCGAAGTTGAGAAGCCTTTTCCTTTAGGGCTTCTACTCCCTTTTCAAAAACATCAGTCGAAGCAGCACTCGATTCGACATCAACGTAAAAGGAGTACTCGAATGGCCGACCCGGGATTGGGCGTGACTCAATCTTTGTCACGTTAAATCCAAGCTCTGCGATTTTTCCGAGAAGGTAGTAGAGGCTTCCCGGTTGATGGGGAAGAGCGAAGATCATTGAGCATTTGAGAGCTCGTGCCACTGTTTGACGGGTTTGTTCAAAGGGATTCTTTGCCAACGCGACAAACCGCGTCATGTTCGTTTTATGGTTCTGGATTGATCGTTCGATAATCTCCAAGTTGTAAATCTCTGCAGCCTCTTCGCTTGCAATAGCGGCGACGGTTTGATCTCCTCGTTGTGCCACCATTTGGGCTGCGCCAGCTGTGTCCGAATACCCCACCTGTTCGATGCGCCGATGCTGCTCCAGGAAATGAGAACACTGTTCAAGCGCCTTGGGGTGTGAAACGGCCTGGCGAATGTCGGGTACAGAAACAGGTGTACGTTTGTTGTTAGGGTCTCCGTTGTAAGGCACTGCGAGGAGGTGCAGCTGCACTGGGCAGTAGTATTCACCGATTATTGAGAACGGGAATTCAGCTAATAGATCGTAGTTCTCTTGAACGGTACCGGCCAGAGCATTTTCGAGAGGCACGACGCCGATATCCGCTTTGCCCGAGACAAGGGCTTCGAATATCTCTCTAAAGCGATTGCTCGGATACGGAACAAATGATGAGCCGAAGAGAGCTCGGGCGGCAACGCTGCTGAAGGAGCCGGGTACGCCTTGGTATGCTATTTTCTTGATAGGTGGAGGTGTAGTATCCAAATGCCACCGTTATACGCGGGATATCGAAAAGTTTCGAGTGCCTCTTACGTTTTGGATTAGTCTTATGGATGCAGTCATCGTAATTCCTGCGCGGTATGGATCTTCGAGGTTTCCGGGTAAGCCCCTCGTTTCGGTAGCAGGGAAATCTCTGCTAGAGAGGGTGTGGCGTATCGGTCAGGCCGTATCTGGAGTGGATGCCGTTGTTGTGGCAACTGATGACGAGCGGCTACAAAACCATGCCCGTGCATTTGGGGCTGAAGTTGTGATGACGCCAGCTAGCTGTCGCAATGGGACAGAGCGTACCCATGCTGCCCTAGTGAGTATGGGTGTCCACCCTCGCATAGTCGTTAATCTTCAAGGTGATGCAGTTCTTACCCCTCCTTGGATTATCTCCGCTCTGATTGATGAAATGTTGAATAATCCCGAGGTTCGGATCGCGACTCCAGCAGTGCAACTAGAGCGCGAAGCCTACGAGAGCATGGTGCAGATGAAGGGAAGAGGGGTTGTCTCGGGCACCACCGTAACGTTCAACGTCAAGGGCGATGCCATGTACTTCTCGAAAGGCATTATTCCCTTCATCCGCTCAAGCCCAGATAACCTCGAAGTTGCGAGTAAGACTCCCGTCTATCAACACATCGGTTTGTACGCCTTCACTTCAGAAAGCCTACATCAGTATGTTGCTCTTGCTCCGGGACAATTCGAATCAGTAGAACAGCTTGAGCAATTGAGAGCCTTAGAGCACGGAATTCCAGTTCGAGTGGTACAGGTATCGATGAGAGGCCGCACTATGTGGTCTATCGACAACCCAGAAGATGTTCCCCGTACAGAAGAAATTATTAGCCGTGAGGGGGAACTCATTTGAACTCAGTAGTTTTGCTCTGTCGTCACGGGAATACCTTTAACGCTGGCGACGTTGTTTACACTGTAGGGTTACAGGAGGATCTACCGCTTACTACCGAAGGAGAAGCGCAGGCGGCGGCACTCGGTGCAGCGGTTGCTGCAGCGGGTGTTTGGCCCGCGCGAGTTCTGTGTGGGCCGCTCATACGAACGAAGCAGTATGCACACCTTATGATCGGGGGGGGTGAGAGTGCCGCGTCCCTGGTGGTGGATCGTCGCTTGACTGAGCTCGACTACGGGCCATGGAGTGGTAAGACGAGTGCTGAGATTCGTGAGCTCGGGTATGAGAAAGAGCTCAAAGCATGGAATGAAAGGGGGGAATGGCCATCCTCGGTTACTTTTCATCCCTCTAGCGAGCAGGTCACCCGCGAAGCAGCTGAAGTTTTGGACGTCTGCCGATTGACTCCGGGATTATCAATTATTGTTACGAGTAATGGTCGGCTTCGATCATTTGGTCGGCTGATTGCAGATGGGATAGAGAACCACGCTGGGTTCAAAATGAAGACAGGCGCCTCGTCAGTGGTGCAATTTAGTGGGGGCCGTTGGGAGATTCTTGGCTGGGATATACGCCCGGATGAGGTTCTCGAAGTTCTTGAGTTGCTACGAAAACAGGTAACAGGCTAGGTGAGAAGTTCTTCGCCGGGCAGAGATGCCCAGCGAAGACTGTGAGCTATTTTTCAAGACGTTGACTCGTTTCTTTAATTGTCACATGGCGAGAGGTTCCATCAAGCATCTTGATGAGAAGTTGAGAACCGTCAGGAAACTCTCCTCCTGGCTTAGAGAAGCGGTAGTGCTCCCGGTCTCCGTTTCCAACGCCAGAGTACGTTCCTTTAGCGAGGGCGCGTGAACCATCCGGGGATACAACAGTTACTTCCTTCACTTTCCCTTCCAGCGCGCTAGGAAGGAGGACGGCAAGCTTTTTATCTTTATCTGATTCGGGCTTCCATAAGAACTGTCCTCCGCCCCGTAGCGAAGATCCAACACTAATAGGTTTTGTGGTGTCGCTGCCTCCGGGCTGTTTACCCTGAAGACCCTTGATTGCCGATATCAGCGAGGCCATAAGCTCAAACATTTTTGCAAACGTTCGTAGAATGCCCTCTAGTTTATCGGTTTGCCCGCTGGTGGCGGTCTTTGGGTCGCTCGCCGGCGATTTTGCCGCGGTGGCTATCAGAGCATTTGACAGAGAACTAGGGACAGTTGCTTTAGAGGAGCTCGTAGAAGTCGCTAGTGCTGACTTCGCGAGTGCGCTCTTGTTTTGAGTGTCGGTTGAATTGAGTGCAGAAATCATGGGTCCTCCAAAGGAATACAAATGTTGGTGAGGTATTCGGGGAACCAACAGCGGAGTTGCGGAATTTTATGTTACCCGTGGGAACGCGCTCCCATGGGCGCCTGCCCGGCGCTTGCTACGAGAATCGAGCGACGTGGGCTAAGTCAAGAGTTGCAAAAAGGTCCTGTAGGGTCTCCTTGCGCCTTATCTGGACAACCTCACCATTGGTGCGTAAGAGAAGCTCTGCAGCCCTCGTTTTTCCGTTGTAGTTAAATCCCATTGCATGGCCGTGGGCACCGGCATCGTGAATAATAAGGAAGTCGTTGCGGTCAACTTTTGGAAGAGGTCGTTGGATTGCAAATTTGTCGTTATTTTCGCAGAGGGAGCCTACGACATCAAACTCTCCAACCGGCGCATCTCCTTCTTTCCCAGCTACCGAGATGTGGTGGTAGGCGCCGTACATACCGGGTCGCATGAGATCCGCCATTGAAGCATCAACGCCGATATAATTTCGGTATGTTTCTTTCCTATGGATCGCGCGTGTCACGAGATAGCCATAAGGGCCAGTGATAAACCGGCCGCACTCCATGAATAGTTTTGGTGGCTTTACTTTGCCAGAGGAAAGTTTCCGGGCGAAACAGTCATGGAGTGCAGATCCCAGCCACTCCAGGTCAACAGCTACCTGCTCTGGGCGATAGGGAATACCTATGCCTCCACCCATATTAATAAACTGGATCTCAATACCGATCTCTTGATGCACCTGTAATACGAGATCCAGTAGGAGATCTACGGTACGAACGAAGTAAGTCTTATCAAGTTCGTTCGAGATTGGCATCGTATGCAGGCCAAACCGAGTAACGCCCTGGGCCTTCGCCGTTCGGTAAGCTTCGAATAGCTGGGCTACAGTCAATCCAAACTTTGCCTCTTTGGGCTTGCCGATGATCTCTGAGCCACCAAGGAGATCGCCTGGGTTAAGTCTGAACGAGAGGAGCTCTGGGAGACGAACTTCACGCTGTAGGTAGGAGAGATGCGAGATGTCATCCAAGTTAATGATAGCCCCTAGATCATGGGCGCGCTGATACTCTACGGCGGGGGTATTGTTCGACGTGAACATTATCTCCTCACCCCTTGCTCCACACAGATCCGCAAGCTCAAGCTCAGCCAGTGCGCTACAATCCATCCCCAGCCCTGCTGCAAGAAGAAGCTTTAAGATAAAAGGGTTTGGAGTTGCTTTTACGGCAAAGTATTCCTTAAATCCGCGGTTCCAGGCGAAAGCAGCATGTAGTCGCGCTACGTTCTCGAGCATCGCCTTCTCATCATAGAGATGAAACGGAGTGGGGTGATGTTGAACAAGCTGTGTAAGCTGATCTTTAGAAAGTGGAAATGCGGAGGTCATACGATAAATTACTTTGCAAAAACGCAAACCACCGGTATCGGTGCCTTAAGGTTGTTCTTCGCTCTCAGACTGCATGTTGTGGAACACTGTCTGCACGTCATCGTCTTCCTCTAAGCGATCAATTAACTTCTGTAGCTCTTCTTCTTGTTCAGCCGAGACCTTTACGAAAGTGGAAGGGATACGTTGCGGACTCGCACTAGTCACCTCTACGCCGCGAGCTTCGAGCACTTTTTGTAGATCATTGAACTGCCTAAAAGTTGAATAGAGAAGTAGGCCGTCATCGGACTCGAACATCTCTTCTAGGCCGTGGTCGATCAGTTCAAGCTCCAGCTCGTCGAGGTCTCCCGCGGGGGGGACGATCTTAAAGACACCTTTCCGGTCAAAGATAAAAGCAAGCGCGCCTGTGGTGGACATGTTTCCACCGTTGTTCACCAATATGTTACGAACATTTGCTACCGTGCGAGTTGCATTATCGGTTGCCGTTTCGATGAAAAGCGCCACGCCGTGGGGGCCAAATGCCTCATAAGTGACTTCATTCAGGTCAGCTTCTTCTTTTGATGAAGCACGTTTTATGGCTGCCTCAATTCGATCCTTTGGCATGTTGAGTGATCGAGCAGTCTGAATGGCCATTCGCAGGCGTGGGTTGTGGGCAGGGTCCATTCCCCCCATCTTTACCGAGATTGCGATCTCTTTTCCGAGCTTTGTAAAAGCCTTCGAGCTCTTGGCCCAACGGGCAAACATCTTATGTTTGCGTGTCTCAAAAATACGACCCATTGTTCATCCTTTAAGTAATACCGTTGCAGGATAGCCCACGACTGTAGTGAGGCTCAGACTTTGATTCAAGGCCCTGAGGGAGGGTTTTTGCGGGGTTAGGGCAAAGTTGTCTCACTTTTTTGCGGTGCAATCGCTTCAAGGGCTGCTTG
>JAYVGZ010000242.1:0-8878 GCA_043771805.1 Pseudomonadota bacterium | reverse complement strand
GAAGGAGGGGCGGCGCCTGATAGTAGTGCCGCGCGAGACCCCACTCTCTACGATCCACCTTGAGAATATGCTTTCCCTTAGTCGCGCGGGTGTTCGAGTGCTGCCGGCTATGCCTGGATTTTATCATCGGCCGAAAAGTGTTGAAGAGATAGTCGACATGCTCGTAATGAAGGTGCTCGATAGTATGGGGCTCGATAACAATCTTGTTTCGCGATGGAGTGAGCCGGCGGAAGAGTGACTTTAGAAGTTTAGGTGTTGGGAGTTGATGGGCGGTCTAGCTCGGCTCGGGAGATCTCTTGGGCGCAAAGTTCCAGCCGAGAGGCTTTCGCCTGGAGAAGAGATCGGGCCCGTATGTTTTTTGGATTATATGCCTTCGATACAACAATTTGATCTTAGTAGCGCGAGCAGTGCTGGAACATTACTCTCCATCTGGGCTGCGGTGCTCTCCGAAATCGGGGTGCTTCCCAATCTCCGTGACTCCTCGGCACATGCATGAAGGTAGAGTCATGGGAGGAGGGGTGAGGAGTGAACGCTCTACAAACAAGCTGCCTGCGGGTGAGAGGTTGGAGAGCGCTTTGAAACGTCTAGCGCGATTGCTCTCGCTCGTTAGATTCTCTCATTCGGTTTTCGCCCTACCATTTGCCCTGATGATGGTTGTTATCGTGGGAGGCAGGCAAACGGTGTCGATCATGCAGCTAGCGCTTCTCGTTGTCTGCGTGGTCGCTGCTCGCACCGCTGCGATGGCGTTCAACCGAATTGTGGATGCTGATATTGATGCGCTCAACCGGCGAACGATGAGTCGTGAGATTCCGTCAGGAACTGTTTCAAAGAGTGAAGCGTGGTGGCTAGTGATCGCTTCAGTCTCGGTTTTTGAAACCGCGGCGCTTTTGCTCGGGAAGCACTGCTTTGTGCTAACCCCTGTCGTGGTAGTTGTGCTCCTGGGTTACTCAGCGCTAAAAAGATACACTTTCCTTTGTCATATTGTATTGGGAATTGCCTTAGGACTTGCCCCAGGAGGTGTTTGGTACGCCCTCACCGCTTCGTGGTCGCTTGCACCACTTCCGCTTATGGCAGGGGTGACTCTCTGGGTTGCGGGGTTTGATGTGCTGTACAGCTGCCAAGATCGAGAGTTCGATCGTGCACACGGGCTCTCATCTATTCCCGCTTCGTTTGGCTTCAGTGGCGCAGTGTGGCTGGCTGCCCTTCTTCACCTGTGCGCGGTGGTATTACTGGTTTTGTCAGGGCTCGTTTTTAGTCAGGGATATCTGTATCAGGTTGGAGTCGGGGTGTTTGCGCTCTTTCTAGGTAGCCAGCACGTTACGATTAAAAATCGAGGCCTCTCGTCTATCGATCAGGTCTTCTTCAACCGAAACGGAATTGCCAGCGTCCTCCTATTACTTTTTACCCTTGCATCATCCTGGTTGCAGCATTGATCTTTTGTTGATCCGGCTTTGTGAGCCAAGATCTCGTCTATGCTGCTCGGGCGGCAGACGAATCGGTGTCTTCACTTGGGATCCCGATCCTGCCCAAGACGCCCCTAGCGCTTTGAGTAAATTGAACTGGCACCAGCAGCCGAAATGAAACGTCATAGGAGGGCCCTGACTGAGCGCACTCGATGTGCTCAATCATGACAGGCACGGCGCTGTTTTCAAGGGCGATGCACACCGTGTTTACCGTCTGTTGGTCGGTGAAGGTTTTGAGTGCAACGTACTGTTCCATAAGGGGACCTTTGACCAATTTATTTTACCCGTAACAAAAGCGCCGCTACCCGATGACTGCTATCACAACAATCTTTTCACCGTAACCGGGCGCCTCCCACCGAACGGTAAGATCCTCGACAGCCTTTCCATTAACAGACACCCTTTTGACGATTCCGGCAACTTTCTCGGGGTTCCTGATCTCGATATCAAAAGTTTTACTTCCACGCCTAACAGAGATCTTTGCCTGCTCCCACTCTTTAGGGAGTGCAGGTTGAAGTCGGAAGAAATCTGAAGAAACGCGTAGCCCGAGGATCGATTCGATCCCCGCCTGGTACAGCCAGCCAGAGGAACCTGTGTACCAGCTCCAGCCAGCCCGGCCGGTGAGTCCACCTTCAGAATACACGTCACCACATACCACGTACGGTTCTGCCTTGTAGCAGTCTATCCCGGCTGAATTGCGGGTGTGCTCAATTGGATTAATCATCTCGAACAGCTTTGCCGCTTCACTTCCAAGTCCCATCTGTGCCGTAGCGATGATGACCCACGCTGCTGCGTGGGTGTACTGACCTCCGTTCTCCCGTATCCCTGGCGGATATCCCTTGATGTACCCCGGGTTCTTCGGAGTTTTATCAAATGGGGGTGTGAGCACTTTGATGAGTCCGCCTTCCCGGTCTACGAGCAACTTCGAGACTGAATGCATCGCGTTATTTCTTCTCTCGTCGGGAGCGGCACCACTAATAACGGCCCAGGATTGAGAGAGCGAATCGATAGTACATTCACCGCTCTCGCTACTACCAATTGGGGTGCCGTCGTCGTAGTAGGCTCTTCGGTACCAGTGCCCGTCCCAGGCGTGAGCCTCTGCGGCCTGAGCGAAAGAAACCGATCGTTCTCGAAGTGGCTCGGCTAATTCTGCGAGGCCCCGCTTCTCGAGCACGGGTGCGAACCGCTTAATAACTTCAATCTGGAACCAAGCAAGCCACACGCTCTCGCCTTTCCCGTGTCTTCCCACTTCATTCATGCCGTCGTTCCAGTCTCCCGCTCCCATGAGTGGTAACCCGTGGGGGCCGACGCGTTCGGTAGCCTTAAAGGTGCGTAAGCAGTGCTCTAGGATAGTGGCAGTCTCATGGCTTCGCGTCGGAACGAAGTAATTCTCCATTTGGTCCTCTTGGAGCACTGGTCCATCAAGGAAGGGAACTTCTTGATCAAGAATTGAATAGTCATCGGTGCGCTCAATGTACCGTGCGACCGCGTAAGGAAGCCACAGTAGGTCATCGGTGATCCGTGTGCGTACCCCTCGACCAGTTGGTGGATGCCACCAGTGTTGTACATCTCCCTCGCGGAACTGCCGTTGGGCGTGCAGAATTATCTGGTCCCTGACGAGCTCTGGTTTAGTAGGGAGAAGCGCAAGTGAGTCTTGTAACTGATCGCGGAATCCTAAGGCCCCACCACTTTGATAGAATGCGGATCGTCCTAGCAGTCGACAGGCGACAGTCTGGTACAAGAGCCACCCATTAAGGAGGAGGTTCGTCGACTCCGATGGAGTTTCCACCTGTATTGCACCAACAAGATCCTGCCACGCAGTACGAGTGGTAGTGAGCTCGTGTCGGGCATTGTGGAGGCTTCGGTACCGGAGCGATGATCTCCGAGCTTCATCGAAGCTGGCGCTTTCGCTTAAGAAGAAGCACAGCTCCCTTTGCTCACGTGGACGAAGGGTAACAGAGATGTGGAGGGCTCCGCACGGGTCAAATCCGGCCCCTGTCTTTCCAGACAATTTTGCAGGGCGCGGCTTTGCCATAAAGAAGGGGTGCATAGCGGCGCGCTCAAGGGCAAGGGGGCGTCCAAGTTCACCGTTTCGGCCGAGAAACTCTAATCGTGACGCTGAATAGCCGGTGATCGGTTCACTTGAACCGACCGAAACGACTCGCCCGGCGAATTCGTTGTTGTAATGGTTTACGGCACACAGTGTCTGAGTCGTGCGATCAAAAGACGTCACGATATGTCGATAACTCTCTTCGCGTGAGATCCCTAAAACGAGGTCCACATAGAAGAACAGATCTACTCGACGTTCATCGGAGTCGTGATTGGTAAGGGTAACGCCGTACCATTTCACTCTTTCCGTGTTCGCACCTGAGAGGGTAAGTACACTCTCAATGCTGCGCGCAGCGGTGCTAAACTCAGAGTACCCGAAGCCGTGTTCGACTCGGTACTCAAGTCCGTCTCCTGCTGGTGCTGGAGTGAGTGACCAGTAGTCACCAGAGTCAGCATCGCGCAAGAATACTGCCTCGCTCGCTGGATCGAGAACCGGATCGTTACTCCACGAGGTGAGGCGATTTTCACGACTGTTCTCTGACCAGGTATACCCAGATCCGGATTCAGTAACGAGAAATCCGAAGTCCTGATTCGCTATGACGTTAGACCAAGGTACGGGGGGACGCAGTGTTCCGATACGAGGCATCACGTACTGCTGACCGCTGGCACTGAAGCCGCCAAGGGTGTTCGCAAGGCGAAGCGGCTCTGAGGGGCGAATCCAAGAGAACTTCGGTCTCTGGCGAGCACTGCGTGGAACAACGGGAACCATCTGATCAAATGCGGCACTCTTCAAGACTTCCGCCAGACCACCTACAGCCGCATCGACTACGACTCGTGCGACGGTTTCTAAAAGTATGCCTTCTGCCTCAGAGACTTGAGTTGTCGATCGCAAAAAGACTCCACCTGGGCGATCCAGGAGCTGCCCGCCCGGGCTCGAACGAACGGTATACTCAAGCTCTTCGGCCAACTGCTGCATGTAGCCGCCGGGGTAGTGATGGAGAATAACTAGGTCGAGCTCAAGCCCGCGCTCTCGCAGGAAATGGTGTGCGAGCAGCAGCTCTTGAAGCACCTTCACCTGTTTAGGATTGTTTATTTTTGCCAGCACTATTGGCAAGTCACCTGAAATTCCAAAGCGCCACAGGCCTGATTGACTAAGCCGGTTTGCCTGAATCGTTTGCGACGATGCACGGACGGAAGGTTCGCTGTAGAAAAGGCACCCAGCTAGGCGGTGGAACATGTCCGCTTGCCCGGCAGAGTAAGCGTGGTTACGGAGCTCTACCTGCGCACGACTCCAGGCGAGCTCGAAGGCTCTGCTGATGTGCATCAACTCCTGGTAACGCTCGATTAATCCTAAGGCGTCTTCGCGGATGCGCGCCGCGCCAGAGACGAACACAACGGTCTCGGCGGTTCCGGGCTCGAGATCAATCGTTACCTGCAACCCAAGGATCGGATCAACGTGGCTCTCTGGTCCTGTTGTATTGTGACGTTTTACGGCTAGAGCTTGAGGATTTTCAAGGGTATGTCCCCGGCCAATAAAATCAGATCGGGAGGTGTGAAATACGACGGGTGCATAGCTGGTCCGCAGGGTGACTCGGTGAAAGAAGTAGAGGGAGCTCTCATGTTCAGAGCGCGGCCGCCTTGTACAGAGTAGTGCATCTGAATCTGCAAGAACCTCGGTTCTTACAAAAAGTTTACTGAATGCTGGGTGGGACGCGTCAGCACGCCGTGTAGCGAGAGCTGGTTCGAGATAGCTCGTCACCTCAATTGTGCGCTTCGAGCTTCCAAGATTAGTGATCGTTACTCGCCGAAGCTCCACGTCGTCCTCTGGCGCAACTGTGATCTCGGTGTGGGTGAAGAGTTGATTATCGAACCGTTTAAATTCAACTCGGCCAGGGCTGAAGATCGCTTCGTACGAGTCGGCCTCAACGCGGGTAGGTTGGTGGGCGCTTGACCACAATTTTGAAGTGGCGGGCTCGCTTATGTACACGAACGATCCAAATGGAGTGCACGTCGGATCTTCCTTCCAACGAGTGAGTTGTTGCGTACGATCGTAGCTACTGAATCCGCCGCCAGCACTATCCACCATCACTGAGTACCGCCCGTTTGAGAGCACTCGAACTCGCGGACTGAGAGTATGCGGGGAGGTCGTTATATCTAAACCAGATACCGAGGGCTCTTCAGAGAGTCGTACCACCGATTCTACCTCTGGTTCGTGAGGTACAATGGCTGCTATCCGTTCGGGGAACCGCTCATGGAGGAGCAGCTCCGCAGATTTAACGATTGGCTGGGCGTGCAACCGATCTTGCATGACGTTTCCGTTGAGAAAGTTATCAACGGAAACGAGCGACATGCCTTGATGGTGCGCAAAGAAGGAGGCAACAGTGTGGTGATCCTGGGTGCGAGCTACGCGGCTTGTGGTAAAATCGACTGATTCATAGAATCCGTACCGTCCTCGAGCGCCCTTTTTCTCCAACGCCTTTAGGTTGTCTATCGCCGCGCGAACGGAAGGAGCAAACTCAAGGGCAAGAAAGGTAGAGTACGGGGAGACAACGAGATCGAAAGATAATCCACGTTTCAGACCAAGACCAGGAACGCCGAATGCTCGGTATTGGTACGTTTTCTCAAAATCGACTCCGCTGTAAGCTGACTCTGAGATTCCCCACGGAACACGCTGCCTCCGACAGTAATCCATCTGTGCCCGAACAACAGCACGGGCACTTCGTCCGAGAAGAGTGGACGGGTAATCCCGCATGACGATGAAAGGCATAAGGTACTCGAACATCGTACCACTCCAAGAGAGGAGGGCCTTTCCACCTGATGTATTGGTAAGCGCACGACCAAGCGCAAACCAGTGCTTTTGGGCCACTTCGCCGCGGGCCACGGCGAGGAAACTTAGGAGTCTCGCCTCAGAGGCGAGTAAGTCGTAGAAGCTTGCGTCCCGCCGAGCGTGTTCGGCGTTGAAGCCGATCGTAAAGAGCTTACGATAGTCGTCATACAGGAAGGAGAAATCCATCTCTGCTATCAGCCGTTTCAGTTGGTCAGAGATCCACGCTACTCCGCCTTCGAACTCTACGAGTTTAGCCATCCCTTTCTGTAGCGAAGTCACGATTACCTGAAGTAACAGCTGTGGGTCGTTGTTTCCGCCCTGGCTTTCAACTTGGCTCAACATTTGAAACATCATGGAAGAAAGATTGTCGCTCAGGTGTGTGAGGTGACGAACTGAGAGGGTTTCTGAGTTAAGCTTTGAGAGAAGCTCGCGCACTTCACCCACGAGTGCCTTGAGAGGAGCTGCATCGGTTTGGCTTGATGCAAAGGCCGGGCTATCGGCGATAGTAACGAACTCTTTCAGCTGTATAGCCCACGGCACAAGCTCCTCAAGGAGCGATATCTCCGAGAGAATCTTGGCATATCGGTGCAACGCGGTTCCATTCTCGTCAGTTAATCGGGAGGAGAGATCTTGAACTTCTGCGATAAGGTCGCGGTTCTTAATAACCTCGCACACCCAGCTAAGTGTTCCAGAATCACTCGAGAGGAGTGCCGCCTGAAGTGAGGAGATAGCCTGCCAGGAAGGATCCTCGCTCTTCGGTGATCGAGCAAGGAGTTCTGCTCCCAGCTGTTGAAGGGTCTCTCGGTGAGAGTTTGTTACTAGAGGGAGCGAGCAGCACGAAGTGAGGACGCTCTCAAGCGTGTAGAGATGCCCGAGTAGATTCCCGCTATCGACGGTCGAAATATATCGGGGGTTAAGTGGTTCAAGGGTGCTGATGTTGTACCAGTTAAAGAGATGTCCCCGATATTTTTCAAGCTTCGAGATGGTCGCAACCGTGAGGCCAACTCGATGAAGTGCACGGTGCAGCGGAGTAAAGCCAAGGTCGTAGGCAGAAATACAGCTGAGCATGGAAAGCGAGATATTTGTCGGGGATGTACGCTCAGCGACAACCTCTCGTGGCACGAGTTGAAGGTTGTCCGGCATGAGGTAGTGGTAGCGGTCAACGAGGTAGTCATCAAAGAACATCCAGGTTTCAAAGGCTGCTTTACGAAGATATGCGGAATCTTCGGGCGAAACCTCGCGGGCCCCCTGTTCGATAGGTTTAGAGAGCCACTTGCTGATGAGCGGTGAGGCACCCCAGAGAAGAAGGAACGGAGTCGCAAAGGGCAGAGCTTCTTGCCTAAAGAAAGCCACATAAAGGATGGTCGCCAGGGCGAGGGAGAAGGAAGGGAGGAACAGCTGCAAAAATGCTCTCTGCTCGGTTCGTGCGCGCTTCTCGGTTTGTTCAGCGGGCTCCCATTCGAGGAGATTTTTGCGAGAAATAAAGATTCTGTGCAGGGTCACGCACATAGCGTGGACCATCAAGGTTGCTTGGTGAGGCAAGAAGCAGACAGCGCACGCAGCTCGTGCTGATGCACGCCAGAGATCTTTTCCGACACCTTCAATGAGCCCTCCAATTGATAGCCCAAGGGTAGGAAGGGCGAAGACACTCGCAAGCCCAGTAAACACTGGGAATGAAATGACCAGCAGGATCAGAGCAGTCCACCCCCAGGCATCCCCCGGAAGGAAGGCCCAGCCACTGAGGAGGGCTAAAAAACATGCCGGAGGAAGAAGCCCACGGCGAAGATTGTCGAAAACCTTCCAGAGGCCGAGGGTAGTCAGGGGGTTTGGAATCTTGCCTGTTTTACTCGGAACTTTGGGGAAGGTCCACGGAAGCAGCTGCCAATCCCCACGCACCCAGCGATGAAGTCGTTTCGCGTAGGCCATGTACCGAGATGGGAAATCGTCATACACCTCGATATCCGATGCGAGGCCCACCCGAACAAAGAGCCCCTCAAAAAGATCGTGGCTCAGAAGGGTGTTCTCAGGCACACGGTTCTTTAAGGCCCGTTCGAACACTTCAACATCGTAGATCGCCTTTCCGAAGAAAGAGCCTTCGCCGAAGAGATCCTGGTAGACGTCGGAGACGACGTTGGTGTACGGGTCGAGCCCTGCATGCCCTGAGAAGAGCTCGGAGAAGCGCGAAGCGGTCGCTGAGGTGAGGGAGATCGTGACACGGGGTTGAATCAATCCGTAGCCCGACACGACTCGACCACTCTCTTCGTCGAACACTGGGCGATTAACTGGATGTGCTGCAGTTGCAACGAGCTTCTTCGCTACTTCACGCGAGAGCTGCGTGTCGCTATCTAAAGTGATGACATACCGTATGCCAGCGAGCTGCTCAGGCTCCCCCACATGGAGCGTCAGTGTGTTTTCGCGATCGCCTAGTAGGTAGCGGTTAAACTCCTCAATTTTGCCCCGCTTGCGTTCCCAGCCCATCCATTTACCTTCGCCGGAATTCCAAAGTCGACGACGGAAGAAAAGCATGAAGGGGTGTAACGAG
>JAYVGZ010000241.1:0-3722 GCA_043771805.1 Pseudomonadota bacterium | reverse complement strand
GTTTTCGGCAACTTTGGCGCCGACCTGCTCCCAAGTAAACCGGCTGGCATAGAGCACCAATTCCTCGCGGTCCCACGTTCGTTTGAGCCCCTCAAGGAGACCAGCGGCGATAGACTCAACCGTGCGATCGACGAGGATGCCAAGGGCAGGCGAGCAGATTACTTCGGGAGTGCCCCAAACGTTAGTAGCAACAACTGGGGTGCCACAGGCGAGAGATTCAAGGAGCACGTTAGCCCACCCTTCTTTTGAGCTAGCAAGGCAAAAAAGATCGGCAGCGCAAAACCACGGCTGAAGATCTTCATTCGCTACTGGCCCGACGAGCCTAACGCGGCTCTTTAGGCCCAGTCTTGCTACTTCCCCTTCAATCAGCTCCCTAAGATCGCCTTCTTCGCCCGGACCGCCGACGATCGCAAGAAAGAGTTCTTCACTACTTTGAGCGACCATTAACGCAAGCGCTTGAACGACCAGATGATGCCCTTTTCGCTCGACTAAATGTCCGACGGTAAGAACAACCTTTGATGACCTCGGTAACCCAAGCAACTCGCGCGCCTCGCTCCTATCGCCAGGGAAGAAAAGGGCGCGATCGACTCCGTTTGGAATCGTTTCTGTATTCTTCGATGGGCATCCAAGCGCAACAGCGGCTTTCCTAAGAGCCTCAGCCACGGCCATTACTCGCGCTGCTCCTTTAAGCGCAAGAGTGATCTGCCTACGCCGCACCGGAAATACCGGAAGGTGATTTACATCATGTCCACGCAAGGTGATGGTGAAAGGAACCTTAAAGATGCGAGACAGCAGGTAAGCGGCGAACCCATCAGGAAAGGCCAACTGGGAATCGATTAGGTCGAAAGGAAATGTCTTTCGAATCTTGCGAGCATGCCACCAACAGGTAAAAAAAAGGAACAGACCGTCGAGAGGCTTGAACAACCGAGGTATCGAGAGAAACCGTGGATATTGCACCGGAATGTTGCCGTACAGGGCTTCCTTCGGGATTTTTCGGCGAATAGCATATCGCTCTAAGAGAAGGTGGGAGAGAGGAAAGAATGGAATTGGCGCTAGGACTCGGTATTCACAATGACTGGCTGCGTGGGCAAGTCGGCGGTGGACGAAGACAGCATAGACGGGCTGAATGGGATTAGGGAACATGGTCGAAATGACCAATACCCGGATCTTTGGCTCTACCATCGTTACCGACTCTAAAAAAGGAGATTCAAGAAGCGAATGATCGCAGGGAGAGGACTAGCATAAACGCCTCTCTATCCTGACACATCTTCCCCCTCCAAGAAAGCTTGGCACAAATCCTTCGAAGTGCCATGAATTACACAAACCTCCCGTTTTTTTGTAGTCGTGATAATAGTAGTGTTAGCCGCACAGACCCCGTCAACTATTACACTACGGAGTTTGCGCAACATTTGAGCCGCTGATCCTACTATCTCCTTCTATTGACCTATGGCAGACGCTTCGCCCCAACGACGATCTCATTGGCCTATAGCGATTCTGTCGAGCGCTTCAGCAGCGATCAATCTTTTTTTGCCGCTTGTTTTGGTGAGAGTTCTTACCCCGAGTGACATCGGACTCTTCAAGCAGTTTTTTCTTTATCTTTCCATCATGCCCGCCTTTGCGCTCTCATCGGGAATCATGAGTGGCCTTTCGTTCTGGGCTGGCCAGCCACGGGAGCAGAAAGTTGAGATACAGAGCTCGGGCTTCCTGATTTTGATTGTGGGGGTGATCCTTTCGCTCCTGTGTTTGGCAGCTAGTGCGCCACTCGGGCGCGTCTTGCGATGGGACCTTTCGTGTGCGCTTTTCTTCTCGGCAGCGATAGTTGCAAGTATCGCGTCTACCTTTTTTGAAGAGGCCGCAATAGCAACTGGACGTATCTGGGCCGGAGCTTTCTTCAACGCAGGGTTTGAGGTAGCTCGAGCTGCCTCCATTCTGGTCTCAGTATATATATCTCCTTCTGTTGAATCCGTCTTCATCGCGCACCTAGCTGTCAGTCTTTTAAAGACTGCCAGCGGGTATATCTACGCCTGGTACCTCGGTCTTGTGCGCTTCGTACTCAAGCCTGAGGCAGTAAAGGCCGTTCTCAACTACTCTCTTCCTGTTTCGGTGGCGTGGGTCTTCGGAGTTTTTGTGAGCTCTGCTGATCAGCTGATCCTCTCTCGCACCATAACGCCGATCGATTTCGCTTTTTACTCGATCGGTTGTCTCTCTTTGGCGCCGCTGTTCATCCTTGAACATTCAATTACGCGAGTTCTGATCCCGCAAATGGCTGAGGCGTTCGCGCAAAAGAATCTCGATCGGGCCTTAGCGTTATATCGTGACGCCGTCGAGAATCTGGCCCTGCTCTTGATTCCAGCGACCACTGGGTTAGTCATTTTTGCTCAACCAATAATAGAGTTGCTTTTCACGCCCACGTACTCAGCGGCCTCTGATTATCTGCGGGTGTTTGCGGTGAGCTATCTCTTCCTGATTATTCCGTATGACTCAGTACCTCGGGCCCGGGGACAAGCGACATGGATACTTAAGACATTCATGGCCTTTTCTGCCATCTCGGTTGCATTAGCGGTGTTACTCATTCCCCCCTTTGGTCCTTGGGGGGCAATGGCCTCATTTTTGTGTGCGGGTGGGGGCATGCGAGTTTTTGCTGTTTGGTACATTAAGCGTGACACCAAATCGCAAATTACCAGATTTCTTCCGGTATCTAGTATCGCGTTGTTTTCTCTGTTGAGCGGCATTCTGGCGTTACTTTCAGTTCTAGCGGCGAGTTTATTCTCAACTCAGCGTTTGTGGTTTCTGATCTGCGGCCCGATGTTTGGAGTTATTTATATCTTTTTCGCAGTACCGGTTGCGTCTCGTGATCAGAGACGCCGAAAACAGAAGCTCCATGTCCTCATGGTCTCGCAAGGGCTTACGTTAGGCGGAATTGAGCGAATGATACTCTCCCTCTCGCGCGCGCTCCAGACTCGTGGAAAGTTCAGGGTCTCGGTTCTTGCCTACGACCAAGACCCTCAACATCGAGGAGTTACCCTGCTGCCCGAGTTTGAAAAAGAAAATATCCCAGTGGAGGTTTTTAAAAAGCCGGCTCGATTTTCACCCGAAGTCTCGTTAAAGCTCGTTTGTTATATCTTTAAGCATGATGTCGATATCCTGCACTGTCACGACTTGGGAGGACTAATTTACGGAAGTATAGCAAAGGTCTGCTCTCTATGGCGCGTGCGGCTGGTTATGACCCAACACAGCTTTATTCACCTTCAAGATATTCCGAAAACTTCTGTGTACGAGAGGGTTTTTACGCGATTCGCGGATCGCCTGGTTGTGGTATCTAGCGACGTGCAGGAAGTGTACGGCACTTTAGGGCTCAAGAACCTAAAACTCGATGTAATCGAGAATGGTATTGATTCTTCAGTTCGTCCCCCACTAAGTCATGAGGCGCGCACGTCCGTTAGAGAATTGCTTTTCGAAACTGTTGTGAGTAGCACCGAATCACAACGCCTTCGCTCTTTGTCAGATACTCTCTGGATTTTGTACATGGCGCGCCTCTATCCTAAGAAGGGGCAGGAACACGCAATAGCGCTTTGGAATCTGCTGACCCCCGAAATTCGAGGTCAGTGTGCGTTGGTCTTCGTTGGCCCAGAATCGCTTGAAGGTCAGGAGAAGCTGCTTCAAGGGATCATCGCCAAATCTGAGATGCCCGAGCGGATTGTAGTGCTCGGTGGATCAAGTGC
>JAYVGZ010000240.1:0-4319 GCA_043771805.1 Pseudomonadota bacterium | reverse complement strand
TCTACAAAAACGGAGCCCGTGGGATTTCCTAAATCAGGCTATCTCAGCGAAATTACTCAAGGTCACGCCACCATCGCTCGTAATACCGTGAGTGGTTACCAAACTTCTAACCTATCGAATTTATTTGAGGGCATTCACTGCGTTATCTCACTCAGAAACATATCAGCAGCTCGTTAGTACTTTAGATGATTCAGTAAACGGCCGAATTACAACATGAGGTTCCATGCACTTAACGTTACTAGTGCATGAACTCACGGCAAGGAAGTCGTAGGACCTTGGCTAAGGATTAGCAGTTGTTGTTGTGATCAAGTTCGGAGCGAACATTCTATCCCAAACCGTCCAGCGTAATCTTGGACGCGCTACCCTTGATTTATCTATCACTTCAGAGCGGCTCGCTTCAGGGCAGAGAATAAACAAAGCTAGTGATGATGCTGCGGGGCTCGCGATTTCTGCGAGCTTGAATGTTAACGCGCGGATTTTCACGCAAGGGGTGCGGAATCTTAATGACGGACTCTCTGCAGTTAACATTGCTGAAGGGGCGATGGGGGAGCTTGGCGGGATCATTGTTCGGATTGAGGAGCTAGCGACGCAAAGCATCAACGAAACGTACAGCGATACGCAGCGTCAGGCGTTGCAGAAAGAGGCTACGGCGTTAACCGCTGAGTGGAATCGGATCGTGGAGTCGACTTCGTTTAATGGGCAGAGTTTGCTGACAGGTTTAAATACGCGGACGGTATTACAGGGGGGGGGGGGGGCAGGAGTAGATTCCACGCTAGCTGTACAAATCGGCGCAGAGCAATATTCTAACGGCATTGAGGGTCTGGCCGGGGGCACTACCCGAGTAAGCACTGACAGCGTAGGAGCTGAGGCGAACGGCACTTCCTACTTTGCGGCTATTTCAGCCGATGCTAAGCGAATCGCCTTCATGTCCACGGCCTCAAACTTGGTCACCGGTGATGCAAATGCGGTGAGCGACATTTTCGTAAGGGATATCTCAACTGGCGCAGTTGTCCGAGCAAACACTAGTAGCTCAGGGGTCGAAGCAAACGGAAGCCCAGGGATCGCGAGCATCTCGGCAGAGGGCCGTTACGTTGCCTTTCACTCTACTGCAACCAACCTTGTCTTAAACGACAGCAACGGCCAAGGCGATGTCTTCTTGAAGGATCTCAACACAGGAACGACGACCATAGTCAGTACAAACAGCGCAGGCCAGCAAGGAGTGTATGCGAGTTTCAATCCTGTAATGTCAGCGGACGCCCGCTATATTGCTTTTTCCTCAGCTGCTACGCTAGTAGCAGGGGACACTAATGGCTTCCGCGATATCTTTGTTAAGGATACGGCTACCGGCGAGACAGTTATTGCTAGCCGCTCGACGAATGGAACGCAGGGAAATGCCAACTCTGGCGGTATGTTCGTTCCGATAAGTATGTCGTCAGACGGTAGATACGTTGCGTTTTATTCGACCGCCAGCAACTTAGTCAGTGGTGATACCAATAGTACCAGTGATGTCTTTGTGAGAGACATCTTTAAGGGAACTACAACACGGGTCAGTACAGACAGTGCAGGGAGTCAAATTGGAGCTGGCGCTTTTTATTCGGTTCTCTCAGGCGACGGACGCTACGTCGCATTCTTCTCGAACGCATCCGATCTGGTCGCGGGTGATACGAATGGCACTACAGACTTATTCCTAAAAGATCTTACCACGGGCAATGTCACTCTGGTGAGCAGTGACGAGGCGGGCACTGTCGGCAACGGCTCATCTACTGGTGGTTCATGGGGAGTGTCGCTCTCTGCCGATGGCCGTTTTGTTACATTTAACTCCGCAGCGAGCAACCTAGTAGCTGGCGATACAAACGGCGTAGTTGACTCCTTCGTAAAGGATACACTGACTGGCAATATCCGGCGCCTAAGTGTTAGTAGCTCTGGGACGCAAGGAAATGCGTCGGCTCAGTCAGGCACCAGCATCTCTGCCGACGGCCGATTCGCCGCGTTCGCCGCGAATGCCACAAATCTTGTAGCAGGAGATGCAAATGCGGCGCGCGATATCTTCCTCCGCGACCTAACCAAAACCGGCGTCCAGACTCTGGCCGGTATCGTAGTTTCTGACAAAACCAGCGCTAAGATGACCCTCGACTTAGCCCAGAAATACCGTGCTGAACTCTTAGACTACCGCTCAAAACTAGGAGCCACGATCAGCCGCATTTCCACCTTCGTCAACACCCTGCAATCATCAACCATCAACTACAAAGCAGCATCGAGTCGCATCACCGACGCCGACATCGCAGAAGAAGCCGCAAAATCCATCGCCTCAGGCATCCGCCAACAGGTAGCTGCAAGCCTCCTCGGCCAAGCAAATCAGGCGCCGCAAATTGCACTGCGGCTACTACAGAATGCGTAATACCCACGCTTTTCGCTCCCGAAGACGATGGGGGTGCTGACGCAGTCAAGATCTGTCATTCTTTTCCCAACCATCCCTTAGATGCTACCCTCTTCGGGTGCCTATCATATTTACTCACCGTGGTTACCGATTTTTCTTCTTTTCCAATGAAGGAGATCCCCTTGAACCAATCCATGTACACGTTCGAAATGGCAGCCAGCTCGCAAAATTTTGGTTAAAGCCCCGTGTTCAAATCGCCGAGTCTTTTGGATTTTCATCACCGTAACTTAACCGAATAGCGAAAGTAGTCGACAATAGATCGAGAGAAATTGAGAAGGCATGGAATGAGCACCTCGGGCTTTGAGGCATTAGCAAAAAAAGTAACCTTCGACGCAGATAACATGTGGGTCGAACTACTCGATGGCCGCCAACTCGGTGTGCCCCTGGCCTACTTTCCCCGATTGGCGGAGGCGAAATCTTCGCAGCGTAAAAAGTACGTTATCAGTGGCGGTGGAGTCGGCCTTCACTGGGAGGGTTTAGACGAAGACATCTCTGTACCCGCCCTTCTCTTGGGGCGCGTCGATCAGACCGTCAAACCAGCAAAGCGGTCGCGCCACGTGGCGTAATGGCCTGGCCGCCAGCTGCTTACGCCGCGATTTCTGTGGAATGCCAAAATCACTATTCCAATTTTGCAATTTCGGCTACCCCACCCGCTTTTCTAAAATCCTCCAGAATCCGATGCGCAGGTTCGTAACTACACCCGATAGCTCTCATCAACTCGGAGGCTCCCGAGATCCCCTTTGAGATATAAAAAGCTGCGTCAGCCCTAATGTTGGCGCCAAACAGCAGTCTTAGTTTGACTTGCAAATGAAGCTTCGCTAATGCTGCTATTGGCACTATGTAGCGATCCTCAATTCTCAGCGCTTTTTCAGGAAGAAAAAGACCAGCCTTCGCAAATGATGCAACTGGCTTCTGAAATTTCAGTGCTGCTTTGGTTCCCTCTTCTCCCCACAGAAATCGTGTAGGATACTCCTTGCATAGAATTTTCCATTCATGATTTTTATTCTCAACTGCAAGGAATGAGAGTGCAGAGACGACTTGCGGATCACCCAACCCTTCATGCTCCATAATTCTTTTCAACTTACCGACACAAACTACATTTGCGTGAAGAAGAATCCAGGATGCGAGAAGGCCGAGTATTCTACGCTCGCTCGAATCGGCGTATGATGTCGCAGCTAGCAGGGTACGTTCTATATCTGCGCTTCTGTTGCCTCTCTCTCCTGTAAGCTCAATCCCAATGCCCACAAAATCGCGGTAGAAGCTTTTAGGAATCTCCATAGAGCTCCTTGATAAGTTCAACAAGACGAATCTCTACGTACTCTGGCCAATCTGGATTCCCATCACGTTCTTTGAGCCAATGGCGAAGTTCTTCTATTTCTTCCTTTGAGGGCCGAAGTTTAAGCAGGTCTTGTAAATCTATCCCTCGATCTACAAAGGCATAGAGCTTGCTCCGAAGAAAATCGAGCCTCGCAAGTGTGAAGAGTTTGAGATTTTTACCCTCATAAAGAGCGACAAGATTCTTTTGCCAACCATCCGGTAGATCTCGAATCAAAGAGTCCGCGCCGTTGTTCAGCCAGTTTTCGGCAAGCTGATGCTCCTTTGCAAAATCATTTGCCGCATTTCTCAGCTCGGTTGTGATCTTAGGCGAGAGTACATCGCAATCTTTCGTAACTCGATCGGTAAGGCCAAGAAGCTGCATCGCAGCGCCGCCGATAACAACTGCTTCTAATGACAGCTGCCTGTCAGTTATGTACTTTTCGTATCCGTTCACGGGTATATTTTCGTTCACAAATCAAAGGTGTTACGAGAACAACTTTTGCAGTCAGGCGAACCTTTCGTCGACAACGAGCTGATCGCTCGTTGACTGCTTTTGTGAACGGCT
>JAYVGZ010000239.1:0-15619 GCA_043771805.1 Pseudomonadota bacterium | reverse complement strand
GCTCGCGCTCGGAAATATCTCTGGAAAAGGGGGCGGAGCCCCTGACAGATCGTAAGAACCGAGGCGAATGTATTGAGTGGAATAGCCTCACCAAAAACTGCTTCGTGAAGGGTAGAATCAAAATTGCGCGCCTTAGCAAAAGCGAGCGACGCCTTGGCCTGCCCAGTAATGGCCTGGGTAAAGCTCGCCGGAAATTGCAGGTAGCCATCGGTATAACTTCCGTACACGGCGCGGCGCACAGCTCGATCTCCATTTCCCAGCAAAGACTCGACTGTTCCGTGAGTGACCTCGACCACTTCAGCACCCACCGTCACCGGGGCAAACTTAAGATCAGTATCGTTCAAGGCCGTTCGAAAGCCTTCAGGTTGAGAAAGAAGAGGGGAGAGAGCACCTATAAGTTTTTCCTCTGCGGCGCTTAGTGTGTGAGCCCGAGCACGTTCGAGTTCAGAGAAATAGAATGCGTACTCCTTAAGCGGTGCATACTCGTCACACACTGACCGAAGCTGCACTGGATCAGCGGCTAATAGCTCGGGTTCAACGAAAGCAGTAGCTGACTCTATCTCAGCGTCAAGCTGCTCTGCACGATCGAGGAGACCTCGGGCGGTTTCATCCGTAGTATCACCGTAGTAACGCAGATAGGCGTAGGTATGTACTCGACCTACTCGTTCAAGCAACAAGTCTACCTCGACGAGACACTTATGGAGGAGTTCGGGTGATTCTAGAAGGCGACCCTGGTAGGAGTCGACATTCGAAACGACCGACGCAATCGCAGACCATTCACGATCCCATTTTTCGTTGTCGGAAAAAATTGATTGTAGGTCCCAGGTAGAGTTGGAATCAGCCGAGGAAGACTCAGCGCTGCGCGAAGCGTTTATAGAATTTGCCATTCACGGACTATAGTGATTTGCAAAAGTCCGTGCCAGTCAAACTGGCAAGGCTTTTGCCGTAAATTACTATAGGTTATTGTTTGATTCGCATCCGCGAATCGATCGCGTCCTCCAAAAGCCGGGATTTCGCTACGGACTTTTGGAAAACGCTATATACGGAGCCCACACGGTCGGATCAAACGCATTCGCGGATTCTCTCAATCACAATTCTAAACAGCACCACTACTCTCACCTTCCTGCTTCGAATAAGCCTCACCTTGCCCACCTATTATTGTTTCCTGCAATCCAATGTGGATACGTTGCGCTGAGATGGATCGTTCCGTCTGGACGTCACAGTATCAGGTCGTCGCATACCTCGCGGAGACGCATCTGCGGGAAGGGGGTTGGTTTTGTGAAGGCCTTCGATCCTCTGTGGGCGGAGAACATGGTCGAGCAGAATGCTACGCGGGCTGTCGTCGCTAAGCGTCCGCACGGAGAACAGAGCTTCGGCTTACCTTGAACTCATTCCTTAACTTCGGGTTCCACCCGCTTTTCTCCGGTAGCAGGGCCGCTGCCTGACGACGGTTACACTACCTGTCGTGCGAATCGACAACTGTCTGGTTGAAGATCGCCACTAACATGTTGAATGCAGGTGCTTACAACCGTTGCAATGCATTACGCGGGGACAAAAACTTGAATTCTTCAGTATTTTCAAGAACCTGCAAACTTGGCAACACTTTTGCTCTAGATCCCAATCATTCCCGCAATGTACCAAAGACGGTCCCCTGCGGTAACTCACCCCATAAGGGTAAGGATGTAGGGCAAAGCAGGATGCTTCTAAAAAACTGAATAAGCTTGAGAGAACGAACTGGTGAAGCCAGTAACAGCTCGGATAGAATAGGCACCGGCGACGGTGAAGTGGATGAATGCAACGTGATTGGGGGAATTGAGAATAACCTCTCCAAAGGTTTTCAAGATTGCCTCGCTAATGAGGAGCCCAGTACGTTGCGATGTATCGGCAGACGGGTAAGGAACGGGGCACACGACTAGCGATTCATATATTAAAGCGACACATACTTACAGCTACAAGGAGATCAGGAACATGGAAGGAAATATTATCGAACGTCTCTTCTCATCATTTTCAGAGTTAGAGGAAGCAATTACCAAGGCTCGAGGGACTCTTAAACAACGAGATTCTGTCCCTGATACCGTGCTACGGCGTCTTGAGTCTTATGACACGATACTCGCAAAGCAACGTTCCCTGGCGGTTCAGCTCTGCGAGTCGATTGCAAAGAAAGATTGGGATGAAGTTTCCAGGCACGTCACCCTCATCAACGGTCTCTCTGCGATGATTAGGGACGATGCGAAGGCAATCCTTGAGGCGATTGCTACCAAGTCGGATGGATTGACCGAGGCTGAGACAGAGAATTTCTGCTAAGTGCTTCCGGCTACTCTTTGTGGTAGAACGGCGCCCTCAGGGCGCCGTCTTTTTTTCTGTCATCTCTCTCTTGGGCGACAGATACTTGCAAACCACTCTGATAAAGCTCTAATACACTTCCATCCACTTCCATCCGTGAATAGTTGAGACCCTCGTGAATCGGAATTCCGTACCGCTTCTGCCATGAGACTCTCCACGCATCTTGAAACTGGAGCGCATCTCGCTCCGTCGCCCATGCAGTAGACCACACGACCTTCGACCGTCCTGCTGAGAGGAAGACGGTAATCGCATCTCCTCGCCACCCAGTAGCAGCCGAGACAGCTGCTTGTGATGGGAGATACTCCTTAAGCGCCATCCGGACAGACATCTCCCCCAGTCGCGCGGTAAACGCTGGCTTTTCCGAGCGCTGCGCCACCATTACCCTAGGATGGTTGACCTTCTGGGCCCGGGGTTCATCCCCACCTGCAATGAAGACCTTCGGAAACAGTATGGTCGATGTATTCTTAGGCACGAGGCGAAAAGCTCTCTCAATGTCCCCGCCGTGACCTTCGCGTGCCAAGGTATCAACAAAAAACTCTCCGTAGTCATACACAGCCCCGGCTAATCGAGAGAGCCCCTCCGGCAGCTCACACTCCGGAGATCGCGCAGAGAGCTGTGAGTCAGGGTTCATTGATGTCCGAGAGGATTCAGGTAGGGTCTCCTCAAATTTCTTCTCTATATGCATGGCATCCCCCTCTAGAAGAGCCGCTGCCGCAAGATTTTCGTCGTCAAACATGTAGCCTCGGTGACCAAACAGCTTGGTCGGAAAGTGTTGTGCCTGCAACGCGTGAACTATTTCATGAACCAGAATGGCGTCGGGGACCTGCGTCCAGGTGGGAACCACCATAAGGTTATCAATCGGGCTAAAAAAAGCTGCCGCTCTGCGAGCAAACTCACCCACCAAGCACTCTTCAAGCGAATAGTCAGGCGGAATTAACCCAAGAAACGTGAGAACCGCGGCATGGGCTGATAGCCGCGAGCTATCGATATCGTGCAGCACAGCCGCCTCCGCGCGCTGACGAAACTCCTGTGGACCGGCTGCCAAGCATGCGACGTGAGACCGTGGCTCGAGACCTCTCAGCTTGCTCGCTATCGGCAGTAGGGACGGAATACGATCACAAGTCTCGGCGAGGAGAGCTCCTGCAGAGAGGTTACCTGAACCGAAGAGGAGAAGAAGGCAGGCTAAAAAACGTCTACGAGATCGGGACATGCTGTCACTGTACAGTGCCGTCCGCCTTTCGGCTCCAGCTCTTTTTCCTCTCTGGGGTTGTGCCGAATACAAAAGGAAGCCTGCCTTGCCGAACTCCACACCAAGCCGCTACAATAAGAGTTGTGGCATCGAAACACACTCCCTCTAGAAAAAATCCAACCGACGAGCAGGGAATCGCCCTCATATTGGTCATATTCATGATCGCCCTTGCCTCAGCCTTAGTCGTTGCTCTCACCGACTCCACTTACGTTGCAATGCGACTTAATAGTGCCGCCGAAAGGCGCGTAAAGGCGGAGTATATCCTAAAATCTGCAGTCAACCTGGCACGAGTCTTAATCAAAAACGACTCCACTACTCACGACGATCCAACAGAGGACCTCTGGATGAAATTTACTGAGGGCGCAGAAGTCCCCGGAGACTACCTCGGTATCTCAGAAGCGAACGTGAAATTGCAGCTTCAGATCACCTCGGAATCAGGAAAAATCCCGATTCGTCGCCTGATCAGCGCTACGGGGGACAGAGTAGAAGACCGATATCGGGGCATTCTTGTTCGGCTCTTCAAAGTGTTGGGATTCGATGAAGACTCGAAAGAGATTGATCAGACCGGGCTGTTTCAAGGTCGCCACTTCAAATCGGACGAACTTGTCGCAAATCTCATCGACTATATGGACTCAAATACAGAGAATTACTCGGCACCGAATTTTCCTCAGGGGCTCGAGGCTGATCTCCCGACTGACTCCCCCTTCCGCAATGAGCCGATTGACTCACTCGCCAGCGAACTGAGCTCGGTACCAGGATTCACTGCCAACCGTGTGCAGAGGCTTCTTCCCCTTTTGACCACTATGAACTCGCCGAACATCAATATTAATGCAGCCCCAAAAGAAGTTCTTAGAGCACTTGCTGATGAAATTGACGACAAGATTGCTCAAAGCATTGTCGACTTTCGAAGTCCTGCAAATGGGGGTCCGTTTACGGCTCAAAACAAGGTGCAAGAGCTACAACGGCTATTGGGATCCAACGATGCCGCCGTTACCGGAATTACTGATATCAAAGGGTCGTTCTTCGAGGTTATTACGAAAGTTGACTACGGGACCTCTTACTTTATGGCACGAGCGATACTTCGCTCACCGGGGCAGGACAGATTGCCCGAGCAGCGGAGTTTAGAGCTGTTCTGATTTTTATCCGGCACCAAACACGGTGAGGGGCTTTGCCGCTTCATCGATTAGTCCAACTCGGTGTGCGCTCATTTGAAGGGCGTTCAAAGCTTTTTCTCCAACATCGCCGAGTCTCGTCGTATACTCATTCACATAAAGGTCAACATGCTGCCATAGAACTTCAGGTTGGCACTCCTGTGCGTGTCGTTGCATCGTGAGTAAAGCCTCCTCTCGGTGCGCGTAACCGTAGGCAATTGATTCTCGAACGACCTCTACGAACAGCTCAATTTGATCGATTGGTAAGGAGCGCCGAGCTAACAGCCCCCCAAGCGGAAGTGGCATCCTCATCTCTTTCTCCCAAGTAGCGCCTAGGTCCTCAACTAAATCTAACCCGTCCTGCGCGTAGGTGAAACGCCCCTCATGAATCAAAACTCCCAGATCGGCCTCACCTGCCTGCAACGCCGGAACAATCTCAGAGAAGACTCTGTGCTCAATATACGGAACCTCTGGATGGGCTACTTGGAGGAGCAGCGCTGCTGTTGTCCAAGAACCAGGGCACATAACCCGAGCCGTTTCTAAATTAATGCGGTGTTGATTCCGAGCCACAAGAATTGGGCCGACACCAGAGCCAAGCGCCGCGCCAACAGGCAAAACCGTGTACAAGTGAGAAAGATGCATCGCCGCATAAAAGCTGGCCTTTGAAAGATCAAAGGACCCTTTTGCGAGACGCTGATTGAGTTCTTGGACATCGAGGAGCTCTATCGAAAGATCTAGGCCTCGCAGGGGCACCGCGCCCACCAAAATACCGTGGAAGGCGAAGGTGTCATTCGGGCACGTAGAGATTCCTAACCTAAGCGTTGTCATAGTGAAGGTAAAAGCATACCACTCTCTCGAATACCAAAGGCAACAGCAGAATAGCATTTGATATGAAGATCAAAAGGATTACGGGTGTGAACTCTGAAAGCGTTCTCGACAGGGTAATATAGCAATTTCATATGATTAGCCGACTCTCTATGGTAGACATCGGAGCCCGGGTGCCACATGGGATACCCGACTTTGACATCTCAATCCTCCCCGTATATTGTCTGGCGGCTTACAAAGCCTGATTTTAAAAAGAGAGAGAGCCATGCCACGTCGTTGCGATATTTCCGGGGTAACCCACCAGAACGGTCATCGCGTAAGCCACGCGAACAACAAGACCAATCACCGATTTGAGTCGAATCTCCAGACGAAGCGTGTCTTTGTCCCAGAGTTGGGTCGGTACGTTAGGATTCGTGTGTCTACACGTATCCTGAGAACTATTGATAAGCTCGGATTTTCGGGGACCTTGAAGAAGTACAACATCTCCCTAAAGCAGATCGCTGGTTAAGAGAGTACTCTTTTGCATCGGACTAATGCATCGCTCCCTTTCTTTGAGCGTTTAGCTTCTCTGCGCTCAATCGCACGGCATCGATTCCGCCGAGTACTGCTTCTCCGCTGTCGCGGCTATCTTTCTCAACAGCTACCTTAAGTGCGGCTGAGTCGAGAATTCCCAGGCGTTGTGTTGTGGGCACGAAGATTTCGTTGCAGGCTTTGCATTGAACTACCACGATAATCCCCTCGTAGGTGACCTTTGTAAATTCGGTTGAGAAGTTCTGATCGTCAGAGCCGAGCGTTCCGCAGCAAGGGCATGCGATGGTATCCACAAATGTCTCGGCCAGGCCGCGTAATCGAAATTTTAGCGCCATTTTAATTTCCGCCCCGTCTGATGAATTTGACCAGAGTTACTTCGGAACCGTTCTGTCCGAACTTAATCTCGTCTACCGCCCCTGACATCATCGCCAGTCCGCGTCCCGAGCAGGCAACGCCATGCTCAGTATGTTTGTGCGCCCCGAAGGCGTCATTTAGAAAACCACTCCCCTGGTCTCTTACTGAAACCTCCAGTCGTGAGCCATCGAACCAAGAACACACAGTAACAGTACGATTTGCGAAATCAGGGTCTTGCAACCGCTCGCTCCTTACGACACTGAACCTGTCCCGACCGTCAGGAAGCAGATCCTCTTTCCACTCTGATCTCAGCTCCAGGTTGCCGTGCTCCAGGCCGTTCACCATCGCCTCTTGAACAGCGAGCTTTATTTTCAGTGCAGAACTCTGATCCAGTAGTCCACCAAGAAGCAGTCGATTAATGATTGGAAGGGATACCGTGTCCAGTTCCGCCATTTGCCGACAACTAAACCGCATCTCCGTTCGTTCACTAGTTACGAAACGGTAGAGCATCCGCTCACGCTCGCCGTGTTGCCTCTCAGTAACAACCTGTCTTATCACCCGCTCAAGCCAGTTGAAATCTACTGGACGGGCTAAGAGGTCCATGGCCCCCGAACGGAAAAACTTCAAAGCCTCGTCGTACGAACTGTCCTTGCTAACCGCGATAATAGCCTGCGACGGCTTTTTCTGCAGAATCTGCGCGAGCAATGCGAGACCATCGGCACCAGGCATCGCAACGTCAGCGATAACGATATCGTACTCTCGCCCATCGATTGCACCGACAACCCCCGAGCTGTCAGTCACGATGTCGAACCGCCACCCCGCCTGCTTAAAGAAACGCCCAAAGACCTCTCGGCTTTGTGCGTCGCCGTCAGCAAGAAGGATGGTGGGGTCTTTTGTTCCACTGGTGGGTCCTATCATGACGCCACGTCCCCGCGCATTCTACTTTCCTCTTACCAAGCTAAACTACAACTTGGGGAAGTCTATTGGTCCACTGGAAGAAGCTTGTCGAGCATCAGAAGCTCAAAAGTCTCTTTCACGAAGCCATTAAGTGGCTTCACCATCAACACACCGTTCTCAGCTTTGAGGCGCTTGTAGCACATCAAAACCTTGCCAATTCCGTAGCTGTTGATGATTTGCGCACCAGCGAGGTCGAGCACTATGGTGCGCTTCCCCTTGTCGTAGATGTCGTTAAAGGCAGAGCGAAGTGCTTCGCCGGCTGTTTCGGTGTCGAGGTCACTAGTTATTCTAATGAAACCCTTTTCCCCGATGATCTCTGTCGGAAATTCCATATCAGATCCCCCTAGTATCACGTTGCAAGGGTGTTATCGGTTGACCTGCAGAAAAGCTGAACGTTACTGTGTGCGTCTTTGCGAACTGTGCAGAGTTGAATTAGATAACCGCCTGATCTAACCACCAAAAGGTGGGTACAACGAGGGACGATGAGTCCAGCGTTTCTGACACGGCCGACTGCTTCAGCTGGGTTTTACGGAAGGGCCTTCGAGTTTGTGCCCTGTAGCAGCGTGGTTTGTCTGCCTCAGACCAAACCAGAAAAAAAGATCGCAGGAGTGAGACGGCGTTACTCGAGATAGCCAGAACGGTGCCAGTAACTGGGAAATAATAAGTAGTCAGAAGACTCTTAACGAAATAATACAGATTCCTCTCTTTTCTGCCGATACCGTCCCATTAGATAATGAAGTCTTCGTAAACATACTTGGGGAAGGTCAAATGGCGCAGGTTGAAGAGGCTCCAAAAGAGTTTGAAGGTCGTCTCAAGCAGGGTCGCGATTGGCGAGAGATCGTTGCATGGGTCGGAGATCTTCCGCCGATGCCTCACGTAGCTTCGAAAGCGATTCAGCTTGTCGAAGATCCTAACGTCACCGCCCCAGATCTAACTGAGCTGCTCTCAAGCGATACAGCTCTCGCTGCCAGAGTTCTCAAAATCGCGAATTCAGCAATGTTCTCGCGGCAGCGAGAGATCACCACGCTGAATCAAGCGATAATGATCATCGGATTCAAGGCACTGAAGGGCATTATTGTAGCTGCCACGCTGCGCCAAGCGAACAAGAACTTCGGCAAGCTTGAGCAGCTCGTCTGGGAGAACTCGATGTGTTCAGCGATGTTCGCAACGAACATCTCTAAAAAATTGAAGAAGCGTTTCGTTGATGAGATTTTCCTCCTCGGATTGTTGCACAGCCTGGGACAGATTGTCCTCATGTTCAACAAAGAAACGGCAGCGGACTACAAGCGGGTCATCTCAGTTATTGAAACAGCATCGAAGGATTTCGTGTCGGCTGAAGATGAGGTTCTCGGATTCTCTCATCCTCTGATTGGTGCGCTTGTGGCGAAAAAGTGGAACTTCTCAGCCGAGACGTGCCAAGTCATATTGCACTACCGGGATGCAGTCGAGGCTA
The DNA here is from genome assembly GCA_043771805.1 of Pseudomonadota bacterium. Lineage (GTDB taxonomy): Bacteria > Bdellovibrionota_C > UBA2361 > UBA2361 > OMII01 > JAYVGZ01. The sequence goes on along the minus strand of JAYVGZ010000239.1, from coordinate 6,756 downwards.
AGCCCGAGTCTGATCAAGATCAGAAAACGACGATTGTTCAGCTCGCTGAGCTGATGTCGCATGAAGCTGGAATCGGTAGTCCGCCGAACTATCCGAAGCGTCGAGAGGAGATCGAAAGACTTGCGGTGCTCGTTGGCTTTGACGCAAAGGTGGTGAAGTCAGCTATTGATGAGCTGCTCGCTGATACGCTCAAGACCTTTGAGGCGGAGAAGAATATCTACGATTAGCGGGCAACGGAGGCCCGCTTGCGATCCACAATCATAACTGTAAGACGGCTAGTGCAAACTAGCTGACGTTCATCATTTGTGATCTCAATCGCCCAAACATGGATATTCCTACCCCGTCGAATAGCTGTAACTCGCCCGGTGACGCTCCCACTCTCAACCGCCCGCAGGTGATTCGCATTGATCTCGAGGCCGACTGGCATCTTGTCTCCCGATCGCAAACACAGAAGTGACGCAACACTTCCGAGGCTTTCGGCCAATGCCATGGAGGCGCCGCCATGAAGTAGCCCGGCGGGCTGCTTCGTACGGTGATCGACCGGCATCGTGGCTACGAGATAACCAGGTCCTATTTCCTTGAAGGTTATCGCAAGATGCTCGCATAGGGTGTTACGACACCGTTCCTTTAGACTTTCCAGAGTCGGTAACTCTCGTCAAATCATTACTAGTTTTCCAAAGAAGGTTATTTCACAGGACCATAAAAGCAGTCTGGCATCTGCGCAACACAGCACCTCGAGGTAGCATATTCATGAGGCCAGTGGCCGCAAGCCCGTAGCCTTTTATTTACGATGGCAAAAATTTTTTTGTTCAAATTCGCCCTTGCTTCGAGTAAGCTTCCGTCCTTATCAGGGACGCTGTATCAAGTCGCCAAATACCCTAACGATTCTGCGCTCAACGGGCGCTGTAACTTGGAGGAGAGTATGGCCAATCGCGTTACTGTTTACGGCATGTTTCGTAGCCGATCTTTACTCGAGAAGACGATTGAGGTTCTCCGTGAAGAGGGCTTCCGGTCACCGGACCTCTCGGTGTTGATCGGAAACACAACGGAGCGCTCCTTCCTTAATACAGAATCCGGTGGTTTTCTCCCCTCTCCTCGCCCAAGCTGGATCTTGGGCACCCGGGCCTTCCCACTACTGAGTCACTCTTCAACCCAGGCGCCGGAGGATCTGTTCACTAGTAACCGCATCCCGCAGTTCGTGGCGCGAGGCGGGCTGCTGCTTAGCGTTGAAGCCAAAGATGACGGGTCTGCTGAAGTGGCTACCGAGGTTTTTGAGGATGCGGGAGCTGCGTATTTTGTTGCTAAGGAAGAGGCGCCTCGGTTCCAATTGGGGGTGAACATTTCTTCGAAAGTCCCTGCTCACGGTTAAGCGGTGCAGCGCGGTGCTAACCTGTTTCATCACTAATCCCACCGTCCAAGGGCTTGAGATTTGTTTGGTGTAAGGTGGCAGTAGTTACTAAGTAGATCGCTACCCCGCATCCACACTCTTTAGCCACTCAATCGCCAACAACTTCCTATCTGCAGTAAGCAGCTGGCAGTTGTTTGCATAAGCAGTCGCCGCAATAAATCTATCCGCTGGATCAGCGTGGTCGAACTCCAGAGACCTACTCAACCTTGCAATCTCTGTCGTAACAGCAACCTCTTGCAAGGGAAGTATCTTGAGGTACTTCGTGATGCACCGTTCTGGGTCGGGAAGTAAAGTAATCCGCTTCCTTTCCGCTGCGACGAGTACTTCCCACACTGAGATAGTAGATAAGAGTAACGCACTATTTTCGTTCTCGATTAAGTAACGAGCTTTCTTGTTCAGCTTCAGATCTCCCTCGAGGTACCAGATCCAAACATGCGTATCGAGGACGTAGCGATCATCTGCCACTACGATAATGCCTCCCACTCTTTTTCCGTCTCGAAGTCAACGAGGTCTGCGTGAATGATTGCGCTACCTTTCGCGCAGCCAAATTTAGGGCGCTCAGGATGCTGATTAGCCGGGTAGATAACAACCAATGGTTTCCCGTTACGGGTAACGGTAATTGATCTTCCTGTCTTGGAAACTAGATCAAGTAAGCTAAGGCAGGTGGCTTTGAAGCGCGATATATTTATCAGTTCCATAGCTTATATTACTATGGTCAATCACTATGGTCAATCACTATGGTCAAATGATTAAAATGATAGATATTGCAATATATTGAAGCTACATCGCTTTCTCAAATAATCTCCTTTGAGTGATAGCGAGCAGTCAGCAGAGAGAAAACTTTGCTGTGCAGGCACGGTATCATAGTTGCAAGTTGGTGCCCTTCTTCAGCGCTACTAAACTGCTCACTTCCTTGCATCGCAGCCCTGTTTCTTCCTATACTTGAGGCGTTTTTTAACTAATTCCATCAGTTAACGACGTGACCCCAGTTTAGTCTGCTACTGCTTGTTTCACCTTGGGGACAGCCTCCATGGGGGGCACCACCCAGGCACACCAAACCGAGGTTCATCGGTCCAGGCGTACCTATGACGACCACACCCGCGGCTGCAACCTCGCACGTTGGCATGAACGGCGCACCTTACCTGGAGAATGCAGATATTCATGCGTCATCTGATGAGTACGCCTCTCGCTTCGGCGGCGAAGTTGGCGCCTGGATCCTCTCTGTTCAGACGAAAGCTCTCGAATCTTTTCTAGACCCAGAAATCCAATCCGTCTTAGACGTTGGTGGCGGGCATGGTCAAATTGCACTTCCTCTCATTGAGGCTCACCGATCAGTAACTATCCTCGGTAGCTCTTCGCTGTGCGCAGAAAGGCTTCGGGAGCAGATTGACAACGGCATTATTTCCTTTCAAGTGGGGAATCTCATCGAACTCCCCTACGCAGCAGCTTCGTTCGATTGTGTCGTGAGCTTTCGGCTTCTCAGCCACTGTGTCGCTTGGAAAATTCTTATCGCAGAGCTGTGCCGCGTAGCGCGGCACGCGGTAATCATCGACTATCCAACTTGGGTAAGCATCAATTTTCTCTCTCCGCTTACGTTCCAATTGAAGCGCCGCATTGAGGGGAATACCCGAACATTTACACTTTTCTCTTCGATGGAAATCCGAAAGGAATTTAAGAAACACGGATTTCGACTCTCCGGTCTCGAGAAGCAATTTTCTTTTCCTATGGCCATCCATCGGGCGCTAAAGAATCCTTCGGTTTCCCAAACGCTCGAGGGCATTGCTAGGTCCTCTGGGGTTACGCGTTTGTTCGGATCTCCAATCATTGCAAAATTTGTTCGAGAGTAGCCACGGATGACAGTGACGGCAGGCGACAAATTTTTGGGGGATGAGGCAGCGATGAGTTCCGGCACGATTGCTAAGCAATCCGATGCGCAAAGTGCGCTGCACATCCTTACCAACCAAACCCCCTACATACCCCTACGAGAACGCGGACCGATGGTCGAACCCCTAGAGTGGAGTCGTGACCGCGAAACAAAAACTCCAAGGGCGCTCCGTGCCCTCGGTAAAATTATTGATGGCGGACTATGCCACAGGTGTGGCTCGTGTATTGGAATTTGCCCCACTGGTGTGCTTGGCCTTGATTCAGAGGATTACCCTGCCGTTCAAAATCTCTCGGCCTGCACAGATTGCGATCTATGTGTCAAGGTGTGTCCCGGCGATGAATTTGACATTCAAGATGCGTACAAAAAAACTTTCAACGCTGAGTGTGATGTCACCTCTACCCACGGGGAATTCTCGGAAGCGTTCATATCGTACGCAACTGACCCTGATATCCGTGAACACTCTACAAGCGGCGGGCTGGTTACCGCTATTCTCTTACACCTGATCGAGAATGGAGAGATTGATGGCGCGGTAGTGATTGTCTCGGATCCGGAGCAGCTCTGGAAAGGGAAACCCGTTATTGCGCGCAGCCGTGCGGAAATTCTGAGTGCAATGAAATCAAAGTACGCCATCAGCCCAACGAATTCGGTTTTCGGGGAGATTTGCACAACTCCCGGTAAATACGCGCTGGTGGGCCTACCGTGTCAAATTCACGGATTCGTCAAAGCTGCTGAGTTAGACCAACGATTAAGGGAACGGGTCGTCCTTACCATAGGTCTCTTCTGTCACGCTGCAATTGAGCACGAAGCACTCAAGATAATCTGGAAGTCTCTCGGCGAAAAAGTAGCGACTGCGAAACGGTACATCTCTCGCGTCGGCAAACACCCTGGTACGCCGCACCTAGAGCTAAATGATGGTTCGCTCTACCCGGTCTATTTTGGAGAGAAGGCTGGCTATCGACCCTCTTCAATGGATGTCATCAATATAGTTTACCGCCTTTACACGCCAGCGCGTTGTCTCACCTGCTTCGACGCGAGTGCCGAGTTCGCGGATATCGCGGTCGGTGATCCGTGGATGGCACCACCTCATGATGGAATTGATTTCTACAGGGGATGGAGCTTTGCGTTGGTTCGCACACCGCGAGCGAAAACGATCTGCGAGGACGTTTTGAAGAACGATAAGATCGTTGTTGAGCCCGTGACGCGCCGCGAAGCACTGGCTTGCAATCGCATGATGGCGACAGAGAAACGGTGGCGGGCCTTTCGAGTGATAGAAACTTTAAGGCGCCAAGGGCGGCCGGTGCCAGCCTACGGCCCCCACGGATTTAGATTTCCACGCCAATCAGGGAAGCAGTTTATTAAGACAGAAGTGCACATGTTTACGCACCTGTTCTGTTATCTACCGCGGCTTCGTGCCTTTGTTCTACGCTTTACCTTAGGAAACGGCGGATACGTGTTGCTGTGGATGAATAGCCAGCGCCGGGCGTTTCGTTTCTTTGTAAGAGACACGATTGCTAAGTTGCGCCGTACACTGTTTGGAAGGACCTAAACTAGTGAAGATTCTCTTCCTTGCACCGCAGCCATTTTATCAAGAGCGAGGCACTCCGATCGCAGTACGGCTGGCACTTGAGGCACTGTGTAAAAAGCTGCAAGCTAGCGCACACCATGAACCCACCATCGACCTACTCGTCTACGACGAGGGAACCGCAATAGCAATCGACGGCGTGAGAATTCATCGAATTCCAACTCCTGCGTTCCTCAAAGGCATTAGACCCGGAATCTCCGTTAAAAAGCTACTCTGCGACGTCATCTTCCTTATTGTGACCTTCCAAATGTTGTGGCGCGCCCGAAAAGCACCTTACGCGGTAATTCATGCGGTCGAAGAGTCCGTGTTTATCGCCTGGCTTGGAAAAAAGCTTTTCAAGACTCCGTACATCTACGATATGGATTCTTCACTCGCGCTGCAACTCACTGAGAAGTGGTGGATACTACGGCCGGTTCTGTCAATTTTTGAGTCACTCGAGCGAGTTGTTGTGCGGGGGAGCATCGCCGTAGCACCTGTATGCGACGCCTTACAAGCAATCGCCGTGAAGCATGGCTCGCGAAACACAGTGATGCTACGTGACGTGTCCCTTCTTCCCGAATCTGACGAACAGAAGAGACCGCTTCGTGCCGAGCTCGGTCTTCCCGACCATCAACCTCTGATCGTGTATGTAGGTAACCTCGAATCGTATCAAGGAATAGATCTGCTTCTTGAGGCGTTTTCTCTTGCCTGTTCCCACCCTTCTGGTCCAGTTCTTGCAATCATCGGCGGCACCCAAGCGGCGATCGATGCGTACAAGCAGAAGGCTTTACGGCTTGGATGCGCTGAGCGCGTTTCATTTCTTGGCCCCAGGCCTGTTGCCACATTAGGAGATCTACTCTCCTCAGCCGACATTGTCGTCTCGCCCCGAATCAAGGGCAATAATACCCCAATGAAAGTGTATTCGTACTTACACTGTGGGCGGGCGTTACTCGCAACGGACCTGCCTACTCACACCCAGGTGGTAGACGGAACCACGGCCGTCCTCACTGCACCAACACCCACCGGATTTGCCGCCGGCATGCTCCTCCTCTTGAGTGATCCAGGGCTCCGCGACGAGATCGGTGCTCGCGCAAAGGCACGCGCGGAGAGACTGTACACCGTTGCCGCTTTCGAAACACAGCTTTCTGCACTCTACGACAAGGTCCAAGAGTCTCTCCCCTTTTGTCCTCCTAAGCCAGCTCTAGCCATGGGCGAGAAAATATCATGAGTATGAAATCGGTTATTCTCTCAGTCAGCGTTCCACTTTTTGGCATCATCGCTGCACTCGGAGTAGTCGAGATCGGTTTTCGAATTGTGCTTCCGGTCTCGCCCTCCACTTCACCGACGTGGAGCGACCGCCCGACGTTCTACTTCGCCGCGCCGACAGTTCCTTCGATGCAGGACTTCCCGTACCAAATTCCGAAGCCCTCAAGCACTTTCCGTGTTGCAGTAGTGGGAGACTCATTCACTTTCGCTCCCTACATGCAGCTAACGGATACCTTCCCCAAAAAACTGGAGCAGATGCTTACTCTCAGTAAAGCACCACTTCGCGCTGAGGTCATTAACTACGGTGTGCCCGCATACTCTACCTCGCACGAGGTAGCAGTCGTCCAGCGCGCTATTGAAGAGGGTGCCGATCTCGTCATTCTTCAAATCACTCTCAACGATCCTGAGATTAAAGCCCACAGACCAACCGGCATTCTCGAAAATGCGCTCGATCGCTTCGCTCCGAAACAACCGACGGGGGCTGTTGCATGGCTCGTAAAACACTGGCGCACGTTTGGTTTTGCGCTCACTCGGTTCTTCAATTCGGCGAGTCACCAGGCCTACATCGATTATTTTAACGACCTTTATGAGAATCCACGATCGTGGAAGCCGTTCACTCAAGCAATGACGGCGATA
>JAYVGZ010000238.1:0-8225 GCA_043771805.1 Pseudomonadota bacterium | reverse complement strand
GGAAAATCGAGGGCCAAAGTTACACCTGCACGAGGGAACGACATCATCCCAGGCGATTGTATTGAACCGAATGTTTTAAGTACGGCCAAGAAGGAGGCCCTTCCAGAGGAGGTAATGATTTTGAAGATCTCCTTCAAAATAGAACGGTCCTGCTCGTAGGGAACGATCAACTGGTACTGAAAGAAGCCGCGTCGCCCGTACATTCGATTCCAATTGAGTACTGCATCCAGGGGATAGAAGAACGGATCGTAGTGGGTTAAAGCATCGACCCGCTCAGATCGCTGCTTGTTGTAATACGCAAAGTTGAAAGCCTTCATGGAAAGTGGATTGAGCAACCATCCGGGTGCTTCTACCGGAAAAGGAACACTTAGTTTTCTCGGAGGGCTCTTCTTCTGTTGCGCCGAAAAGTTACCTGCCATGAAGAGTCCACGGCCGAGGTTTTCACCCTGAGAAGTGCAATCTACCCACGAGACATTAAACTCAAAAGTAGCGTCATTGGCGGCTGAGATGTCAAAGAACTCGTCTAGGTTACGAAATCGAATTGTGGCTGTGTGGAGAAAGGGGCTTGGAATCGCGTGCATCTGAATCTCAGCCCAGACAATAAGCCCCGTAAGACCAAGTCCACCGATCGTGGCTTTGAACAGGTCTACGTTCTCGTACGGCGAGCAAAAGAGACGGTCGCCATTAGAACGAACGAGTTCAAAAGAACGGACGTGGCATCCAAATGTACCGGCGCGGTGGTGGTTTTTTCCGTGAATGTCGTTGGCGATCGCGCCTCCAACAGTCACAAATTTTGTTCCGGGCGAAACCGGTAGAAACCAACCCCTTGGAACGCAGGTTGCTAGAATGGATTCCAGCGACACACCTGATTCAGCACGCAGAATGCCGCTTTTGTCGTCAAAAGAGACAAAGTTGTCGAGTTGAGTGGTATCAAGAAGGGTGTTTTTGTCGTTAAGGCAGCTATCGCCGTATGATCGACCTAAACCGAATGGCAGCACCGAGTGCCCCTCGCTCGGTAGGGGAATAGGCATGCTCGGCGATGTCAATCGAACGATGTCTTGTCGAGCCTTTGGGAACCGTCCCCATGATTCATAACTTTTCACTCGGACACTCCTTCGGAATAAACCCGCAGGATCATACCGATGGAAACAACTTGAGGCAACCGGAGGCGCAATCACGGCGTATAGGAGCGACTCACCGCGGCACTCGGACAAGGAGTAGTATCGGGATGTCTAATCGGCTACCATCCGGAAGCTGTTCGTTTCGGCAAGGGCTTCAGCCGCTCTTATCCGTTATCAACTCTCTTTTAACCCGTGTAGCTTCATTTGGTTGTTTAGGAATGTCACAAAACACCCCCGCCAGAGAGATTTCCCACTTGCCACCAACGCCGTCATCCGGACAGCTGCAGCGCGATGAGAAGCCGTCTGTAGAAGCAGTTTCTGGTGTAGTCGTAGGGAGAGGAAAAAGCACTTTGAACGCCTCTAAGGAGCTTGCTGATACAAAACGCCAGGTCGCCGAGTTATTACACCACATTCATGTTTTGACGCTTCAGAAGAACCAAGTGGACGTAGTGCTTAAGGGAATGTTGGAATCTACTTCGTGGCGCTTAACTGCACCGGTCCGGAGATTCTTTGAAATAGTGAGGACATGTCGACCATTGGTTCGGTGGCGTACCGTTTTATGGGAACTGGTGCCGGATGGCGGTGTTGAAGTTGAAGGCAAGCGGATTCGAGTGACTGGCGCCAGCCCAGCCGTGCTTCTCTCGCCAAAAGAAGGAGCGAAAATTCCAACCGGATGGGTCTTTATTTCCGGTGCTGTAACTGCTCCACGATACCCTGTATTTTCTTTACTGTACTACCGTACCGGGACAGGTTTTGACGCTACTCAAAGGGTGTGGCTTCCGCTCTCAAATGATCGTGCTGAGTCAACCATGGCGTTTATTCCGCCAGGAACGCAGGCGCTTCGATTTGACCCATTCGAGGCCAACGCGTGTTTCACACTTGACCATCTTGAGATCAAAGAGATCGGGAAGGTTCAGATGTTCGCGCATGTTGCTAAGAAGCATTTACGGGGAGCTTTTTCAAACCCGAGGGGGCTTCTGACGCGATTAAAGAAGGGTTTAGCGATCGTTAGAGAGGGTGGCATTGCAGCACTTCGGGCACGTGTTTTCACAGAAGACCACTTTACTCATAACTACCAGGAATGGGTTCGCAGGTACGACACCATCACCGACGCTGACAGGCGTGAGATATCGGCACACAGCGAAACCTTGCAATACAGGCCCCGCATATCAATAGTGATGCCTACCTACAACCCGCCAGAGCGGTGGCTGCGTGCTGCGATTGAGTCTGTTCAAAGACAGCTCTACAAGAATTGGGAGCTGTGCATCGCGGATGACTGCTCAACAGATCCTCGGGTCCGTGCCTGCCTAGAAGAGTACGCCGCGAAAGACAAGCGAATCAAGGTCGTATTCCGCACTGAGAACGGCCACATTAGTAAGGCCTCTAACTCTGCGGCAGAGTTAGCCACCGGCGAGTTCATCGGGTTACTCGACCACGACGATGAGCTCACTGAACATGCGCTCTATATGGTGGTGTGTGAGCTCAATAAGTCTTCAAATGCCGACCTCCTGTACAGCGATGAAGACAAGATGACCACGTATGGAATGCGGTTTAACCCGTATTTCAAGTCTGATTGGAATCCTGACTTGCTCTGCTGCCAAAACTACGTCTGCCACTTTTCAGTAGTTCGTACCGCTCTCTTCCGTAAAGTCGGCGGGTTCAGAGCTGGATTTGATGGTGCGCAAGATTGGGATCTGATTCTTCGGATTGCGGATGCGTCATCCCCCGACAAGATTCGCCACATTCCGCATGTGCTCTACCATTGGCGTGTCATTGAAACTTCAACCGCGCACTCAACGTCGGCCAAACCTTACGTCATGCAAGCGCAGGTGAAGAGTGTTAAGGAGCATCTAGAGCGCCGCGGCGTAGTAGGCGCGAAAGTTGAAATAAACGAGAGTATCTCGCAGCTAAGGGTGAGGTACCCTGTACCGACACCGCAACCACTCGTATCGATAATTATCCCAACCCGTGACCAGCTCACACTACTTCGACGGTGCGTTGAAGGCGTGTTGGAGCAAACGTCATATCGAAATGTTGAGCTGATAATTGTTGACAACGGAAGTACCGACCCCCTTGCGCTGGAGTACTTAGCCGAGATGGCGACGGATCCCCGCGTTGAGGTGCTACGAGACGACAAACCTTTTAACTTTTCTCGCCTGAACAACGACGCGGTAAAGCGAGCAACTGGTGACATTCTTGGCTTCCTTAACAATGACCTCGAAGTCATAGACCCTGAGTGGCTCTCGGAAATGGTCTCCCATGTTGTGAGATCAGGGGTGGGTGCAGTGGGGGCACGACTCCTGTATCCGAACGGACTACTCCAGCACGGGGGGATAGTTCTTGGGATTGGAGGAGTTGCGGGGCACAATCACAAGGGCCGTGCTCGGCATGATCCTGGGTACTTTAATCGCGCTATCCTCTGTCAGAATCTCTCTGGCGTTACTGCTGCCTGCGTACTCGTTAGGAAATCGGTATTTGAGGAGGTGCGGGGTTTCGAAGAGGGCGCACTTTCTGTCGCCTTTAATGATGTGGACCTTTGCTTAAAGATCAGGAAGGAGGGTTATTTAGTCGTGTACAATCCTCATGCCGAGCTGTACCACCATGAGTCAGCGAGCCGCGGCTACGAAACTACTCCTGAGAAATTCGCGCGATTTGAGAGTGAAATTGAGACAATGAAGAATCGATGGGGTGAAACGCTATCGACGGACCCATATTACAACCCTAATCTTACGCTTCTGACAGAGGATTTTGCATTTGCTTTCCCGCCTCGAACAGCAAAACCGTGGAGGGTAGCTCAGCCGAAGGCGGTGGCAAAAGCGGCCTAGATCTACTCGTAGGAGTAAATTCATGACCATCCCCCTGGGAGAAAACTCAATCTGCGTCGATTTCTCCTTTTATGAACACCATTCTCCTGGGAGTGTCAAAGTAAGGCGCCTGAACGGAAAGGAGCGGGTGCTTCGGTCCGCAAAAAGAGCCCTCGTAGTTGTCGGCTGTACCGCGGTAGCGATCGTCATTCCCCCCCACATAGTGTGGCTTCTCTTGGGGCTGATTGTAGCGCCGCTGCTCACCTACTTTACCTTCAGGCAGGAGTATCTTTTGCTCGATGGGTCGGGGAGCTGCCCAGTCTGTAAAACGGAGTTGGCATTGGAGCCTGGCGCTATCCAGTGGCCCATTCGCGAGAATTGTAGATCTTGTCATCGCGAGCTTGAGATTGTGGCGGAGCTATCCAAGACCAACCTGGCTCTGTAAATCTAAAGCTGCTAGTCTTACTCGGTTTTCCTGCTTTTTAGATCGGTCCTGTTTGAGAGATTTTATGAAGCTCACAGTAGTCATTCCCTGTTTCAACGAGCGACTTACCATTCAAAGTATTGTCGATGCCGTGAAGGCAGCTCCGATTTCTGAAATGGAGATTATCATAGTCGATGATTGCTCAACTGATGGAACCCGCGACATTTTGAGAGAGAAGATTTCGCCGCAGGTCGATAGGGTTATTTATCATGACGTGAATCAAGGTAAAGGCGCTGCATTACGTACCGGGTTTCAACATGCAACGGGTGACGTTGTCGTAGTGCAAGATGCTGACTTGGAGTACGATCCCAGGGAATTTAAGGTCATGATGGAGCCGATCATCCAGAACCGCGCAGACGTGGTGTTCGGTTCCCGCTTTATGGGATCGGGCCCTCACAGAGTAGTATTTTTTTGGCACATGCTAGGAAATAAATTTCTAACTATGCTTTCTAATATGTTCACCGATATCAACCTGACCGACATGGAGACCTGCTACAAGATGTTCCGGCGTGAGGTGATTCAGTCGATCCAGATTGAAGAGAACCGTTTCGGTTTTGAGCCCGAGATTACGGCGAAAGTAGCACATTCAGGATGCCGAATTTTTGAGGTAGGGATTTCCTATTACGGTAGGACCTATGCGGAGGGAAAAAAGATTGGATGGCGAGATGGCGTGCGGGCCATCTATGCGATTCTTAGGTACAATCTTTTTCGGTCGAGAGCTCAGACGCCCACATCCCTAAATTCAGCAAAGGTTGTCCAGTTCCCCGTTTCCGAGACTCCTTCCGAGACTGGAAGGCTACATTAGTAGGAGTCGTACTGGGAGCTATCGGCAGCGCAGATTTTCCGTTAGGTAGAGTGTTTTAAGTTGACCACAATGAACTCCTCATTCGACCAAAACCTTGAGGGGGGAACATCCAACCCTAGACCCCCAGTTCCCAACGTTCTGTGCGCCGACGTTGATGGAACGATTATTCTTACGGATCTGCTGTACGAGTCTTTTTTGGCTGCCGTGAAGATAGACCTGACGGTGCTCTTTCGTGCACCGCTATGGTGCATGAGCGGCCGAGCCGAGCTCAAAGCGCAGCTCGCAACCCGCTCGAACCTTTCGGTTACGAATATTCCCTTAAATGGCCCAGTGATTAATTACCTGAAGGGCGAAGCCGCCAAGGGGCGCAAAGTTGTTCTTGCCTCTGCATCACACAAAAGCTTGGTGGATAAGCTGGCAGATAGACTTGATTTCGTCTCCGAGGTCCTCGGCACGGAGGGAGTTGAAAACTTAAAGGGAGAGCTGAAGGCTGCAGCACTCGTCACCCGATTCGGTGAGGGTGGATTTGAATATGCCGGCGACTCCAGCGCCGATATTGCCGTGTGGAAGCGAGCCGGTGCCGTCACCGTTGTAACGAGGAGTCTCAGCTTCTCTGAGAAGATAACCGCGGAATTTCCACAGGCGCTAGTCTTCATGAGCCCTTCGCTCTCGGGGCTAACGTTGTTTCGAGCGCTCAGGGTTTATCAGTGGTTGAAGAATATACTTGTATTTTTGCCGATCCTTCTTGCGCACCGTTGGTCAGATATTGGAGCCCTCGGGGCAGCCGTTGCGGCGCTGGTTAGCTTCTCCTTGTGCGCCTCGGGTGTGTACATCTTGAATGACTTGTTGGACCTCGATGCAGATCGAGAGCATTATCGGAAGCGCCGGCGACCCTTTGCCTCTGGTGAGCTACCTATCCCGATTGGCTTTGCGCTATCTCCTGTTCTTTTTGTCACCAGCTTTGTCATTGCGGGCCTTGTTTCATTCCAGTTCTCGCTAGTTCTTGCACTATACTTTGTGCTGACAACTGCGTACTCGTTCCGTTTAAAGCAGATTGTTCTGATCGATATTATTCTTCTTGCGATTCTTTATACGGTTCGCATCATCGGCGGCGGTGTAGCGTCTCATGTGGCTGTATCGCAGTGGCTGCTTGGCATCTCGATGTTCACATTCTTCAGCCTCGCGTGTGTAAAGAGGTTCTCTGAGCTTCTTGTGCTACGGAATAAAAACGAGAGATCTACCCGCGGGAGAGGTTATGTCGTAGACGACATGGAGCAGATCGCCATGTTTGGGTCTTCAAGTGCCTATATAGCAGTGCTCGTACTGGCACTTTACGTGAGTAGTAAGGAGGTCGTGGAGCTGTATCGCACCCCCGCGATAATTTGGCTCGGTTGTCCCCTGATGTTGTACTGGGTGAGTCGGGTGTGGCTTCTTGCCCGGCGTGGACGAGTGCATGATGATCCCCTCGTATTTGCGATGCGCGATAAGGTCACCTACGTGGTTGGGATCATCGCGATAGTTATTCTGGCGGCCGCAAAATGGTAAAATTTGAAGAGCTGTATTCGTGGACGGTGCTCTTGAGCGTTCTCTGTCTCGGATGTGCTCCGGCGATAGATGCGCGAGTCAATTCCGTCGGCACTCGCACGATCGACGGGCAGCAGCAATCCTTCGCCACTCCGCAGGAGCTCCTGGTAGCAGGTTTAGTTGACGACGCCATGGGGTTGTCGGCCAAGAACCGGTTCTTTGAGGCCGAAGGGAGACTTCGTCAGGCCCGTTATCTTGCTCCTGACAATCAGAGAGTTCTTTTTGATCTAGCGCTTGTGCTCGATCAAATCGGTCAAGGAGAAGAAGCGGTCGATATTCTAAAGGACTTGAATCAGCGGAAGCCCGACGTCCCTGATCGTCTCGTGGCATTGGCGAATGCTCATGCGTCTTTAAAGGACTACCCTGCCTCGCTCGACGCCCTAAAGCGAACGTTTCGAATCTTAAAAAATGCCAAAAATCTTGCGCGGGCCTCTCGAGTAGCGCGTTCCATTGCCAGTGTTTCTTTTGCGGCAGGGCTTGAGGCCGACGCGTTGTGTTACTCGTACGAAGCATTTGCGCTGGCACCCTCGGCTGAGGAACTAGGCTCCCATGGACAGATAGTGGTGGCCCAGGGATTATACGTCGCAGCCCAAGCATTTTTGGAGGAGTCCCTTAAGCAGACGCCCGCTCTGGGAAAACGCACTTCGGTTCTGCATGCGCTAGCTCTCGCGCGCTTTGCGGTAAAGGAGTACCAATCTGCACTAGAGGCCGAAACCAAGGCGCTTGATTTTGTTGATAAGGAGCCCGAGCTAGGGGGAGAGGTCAACGCGGTTTGGTATATCATGCGAGAGAAACTGTGGACGGGCGAAGAATCAGAGTCCGAAAAGAAAGTGCTCGACGATCTTCGAGTGCAAGCGATTGACTACCGTGAATTAGCGCCAGTTTCTATGATGATGCTCCCCCCAGAGATCGTGCGCAAACTGCAGGAAATACCGGCTCAAGAGGAATGAGGAATTACGAAAATTTTGCGACAGGCTTTTTGCGAAGTTTTCGTACTCTATAAATCCTGAAAATAGAGCAGCACGCCGAGCGGTATCGCTCAGGATTGGATATTTTTAGTTAGTACCACCAGTCTGTATCACGCACAGCTTTTTTACTGCGAGGATGCATTGCCTGGATTTACTTTGGAAACATCGAGAATTGTGACCTCGCTTCGGTTGATCGCGGAGTCGCCGTCAATTCTCGAATGCACTTTGCTTATAGCGTTCCAAAAGTCCGTAGCGAAATCCCTGCTTTCGGAAAACGCTATTGATTCGCGGATGCGAATCTAAACAACAACCTATAGTGATTTACGGCAAAAGCTTTGCCAGTTTTACTGGCACGGACTTTTGACCAGCCGGACGACAGCGGCGGCGTTCTGAAGGTCAAGCCGGCGCGCCGCCGCATTCTCGTCGTGGACGACAACGTAGATGGGGCGACCACCTTGG
>JAYVGZ010000237.1:0-3355 GCA_043771805.1 Pseudomonadota bacterium | reverse complement strand
CCCCCAGTCATGACTTCCGGTACAGAAGAAGCTTCCCTGACTGATACAGACATGTTTTCCTACTGTTACTTCTGCCAAATTATCGAACCAAACATCTTCTCCGATCCAGGAGTGATCGCCGATCGAGAGTCGCCACGGAAATTTCACCCGAACGCCTGGCTTGATGACGACGCCGTGGCCGATCCTGGCCCCGAAGAGCCGTAGCACCATCCGTTTAATGGCGGAGATGGGTATAAGTCTCGATGCTACAACTGGTTGCCCGAAGACATACCACAACAGCTGTATCCATAGAGGCCTCCCGGGGGTGTAGTCGTGTTGGCGAAACAGATCAAGCCTCATACACCTCCCGGCTTTCGCGCAACCAAAACTATTCCGCTAAGGACTCGTCTTCGAAGAGAATCTGGAAGATACCGCAGGAGCCACTCAGCGAGCGCACCCGCACGCGAGCCCACCAACTTCTGAACAAACCGCAATCCACAATGCCCCGCAAGCAGTGTATTTCCGAACAGCTCGACTGAGACCACCTCAAGCCCGGCAGCGAGAGACAGCTCGACTAATTCGCGACGAGTGAGTAGAAAGATGTGTCCATCAGCATTCGGGGCGAACTGTGCTTTCTCGAACTGAGAGCGATCTGAGTAGTCTGAGAAAACTGGCCCGGTGTGACGGAAGTACTCGCCATTCGGAGTTGAAAGAACGAGGTGCCCGCCTGGGGTGATGAACTGAGCAACCCTTTTAAGGAATTGATCAGGGTGTGCAACGTGCTCAATGATTTCGCACGCTACTGCCGCATCGAAGAGAACTGGATCGATCTCGAATATGTTTCCTGGCATGTAGGTGATTGTCAGCCCTTTCGTTTTCAGGGCAACGTACTGCGACAATTCTGGTCGAATATCATTCCACGTCACGCGATACCCGAGACCGGCGAACTTCTCGGTAAACGAACCTTGAGCTGCTGCAATATCGATAATCGCCCTCCCTACAGAGACGTACCGTTGTAGTAGGTCAAGAAGTAGCTTCGTTCGGAGGCGGTAAAGGTCGCCGTACGGTGTCACCTCGACTGAATCCTCGCTCTCCTCACGATCGTACCGGTTCGCTTCCACCCAGCTCTGGGGCCAATCATGCTGGGGTTGAGGGAGGTTCGCGAGCTTCATCTTCGAAAGGTCCAAGAGGTAACCCTCTTTTGATTCGCTCGCTAGGGCTTCGGGCTCAAATGATTACGGTGAAGGGGGATCCTTCAATAAAGAGCTGTAATGTATAGGTTATTGAGGGACCGTTCGTAACATCTGCTCGATGCTGACAAGAAGGTGCGCACGCGAAGCGGGTTTGGCGAGGTAAGCATCAAATCCATGCTGCAGGACCCGATCGATCATTCCCTCGGCACTGTCAGCCGTAAGTGCGATCATTGGCACTCGAGGAGTGCGTGTGCGCTCTTCCTCGCGGCGCATCGCATTGCATGCATCAAGCCCATTCATGATGGGCATCTCAATATCCATGAGTACAAGTGAGACCTGCCGTGTCCTAAAGACATCGAGTGCCTCCTGCCCATCCACGGCCGTTCGAACAGTATATCCTTGTCGCTCTAGAGTTTCTCTCGTCAAAGCCAGATTAACTCGGTTGTCGTCCACAAGCAGAATTGAAACGCCGCTAGGGTCGAAGGCCACGCTATCCTGTGGCGCGTCTTTACCTGCCGGCACATATCGCCCCGACGGATTGCCAAAAAGCTCTTGAATTTCGGCGAGCACTACCTCGTTCGCCTTAATAAAAGCATCTACGAGCGCCAGCTGCTGCGGATTTAGGGCGGTGTCACGCAGAAGTTCAGCCGTTCCAAGCGCGGTGTGTAGAGGCGATCTAACGTTTTTTCCAAAGCGTTCTAGCCGCGAAGTTGCATCGGACAAGGAGAGTGACGAAAGAGCTGAGCCTGCTGACCTATGGAGGCGATCTGGTTTCACTTGAACACTCCACCAAGATTTGAGGGCTCTTTATTACACGGCTTACCGACTACGTGTGTACTATGGTCGACAGCTATCCCCTTAAGCTTGAGTTCGGCGCGCTGAGTAAAAACCTCACGCGAAAGTACCACAAAAAATGGACTAGTAGGCCGATTTTAAATGACTTTTCTCGCCGCAGGTCTTGCTGCCCACGCCCACCGAAGGTTGCATCGTATTCAGTAGTTACAGCATCCTTCTCGACATGAGCACTCCCTGGGTTCCACGCACCGTCGCGGCCGGCGGACATGCATTTGTTATTGGCGATATCCACGGATGCATACACGAGCTCGTTGCCATTCTTGATTTCATCACCCCCCGACTCTCTTCGGCGGATGTTGTTGTTTTTCTCGGTGACTACGTGGATCGAGGTCCCGCATCGAAGGCCGTTGTTGAGCGCGTTCTAGAATTTAAGGCGGCATTTCCCGGCACTGTTCTCTTGAAGGGAAACCACGAGCAGATGCTCCAAGATTTTTTAACCGACAACCGTAGCATAGAGCACCCCTACTTGATGCATGGGGGTCGAGAGACTTTCGAGAGCTACGGCGCGCCCTTTGCGCAGATGCTTGAGGATCCTCTCTCGGCAATACCGGAAACACACCAAGAGTTCTATCGAGCTCTTGAGCTTGGCGTAGTGTTCGGTAGATACCTCTTCGTTCACGCAGGTGTTGACCCAAGCATACCGCTACAGAGCCAGCAAGAAGAAGATCTTCTTTGGGTTCGGGAGCGGTTCCTAAGAGAAAATCACGACCTCCCTTTTACGGTAGTCCACGGCCATACGGCCTTTGAAAATGTTGCAATTCGCCGGGGAATTCGAATCGGCATCGATACGGGGGCTGTATTTGGAAATCTGCTCACGTGCCTTGAGCTTCCTACGGGGGTGGCCTACCAAGTAAAGCGGGGCGAAACGCGGGTGGTAGTTCGGCAGCTTCCGAATTGTGGGGCGGAATAGGCCCGCCAGTGGCCCTACCGTAATCCGTCACCTACGTGACTCCTCCCTCTGGCTTCCCTAACTCTCCGCTATATTTATCAATTGCGGCGTACCTTCAGACCAAGAGCTGCTACGAGAGGCCCCTTTGCCGGAAGGGGAATTGAGAACCAGAGGCTCGAGTGGTCGCCTCTATCCGTCGACTGATATTATATGGTCCGGACCAGACACCGCAGCCACTCATCAATCAGGAGCATACGCATCCGGGTACGTCCGATAAGATCGAGAAGGACTCGCCGCAAAAAGAGCCGCGGCCAAGAGTGGGTGATTGCACTTTTTTTCATCGTCTCGGTGGGTGCTCTTGGAGTGGCTACGAATCCAACCGATGACCGAGCCTACGATCGACAAGGACAGAGAGCCCCTGCTCTCCTCAATTCCACAA
>JAYVGZ010000236.1:0-4929 GCA_043771805.1 Pseudomonadota bacterium | reverse complement strand
AACCTCGTGACTGTGCCTTCTGGCAGTAGCGGTGCATACGGGGAGAAAAACTCGCGAGTACAAGACCCGAAACGGCAACATCGAGTCGCGAGGGAAGATGAACACTCCTTCCGAAAAAAGTCGCCGCTAAGCTCTGAAGATTAAAGTTGTTGATATCGCGTGGGGGCGTACTAGGAAGACCCGCTGGTTTAAAAATAACTGCGAGATCATCATCCGCGTACAAGACCATACTTGCGGAGAAGGACGGGAAAAACTGGGCTGCCATCTCTGGCGGAAATCGAGGCTCATAGTACTCGAGCACGCACGGAGTCGATAAAGTAGCCCCCAACTCTACCGCGGCTTTGTTCACGTAGACACCCCCGAGTTCGAATCGCGTACGCCACGATGTCGGATCTATATGAGGAAGTCGCTGCTGGAGTGCTCCCTCTACTGTAGAGACATGAGGCTCATCGTGACCGATGTTCCAACGCCACCGCTTGGTAAAGAACGTCTCTTCAATCTGTGCCTCACGTTGACTCGTCATGGTAGGGCGCTACAGCGTACCGTAATTCCTGAGCCCTGTCGCCCTATCGTGCTCGCCGATTACAGCTGAGTGCTGAGAGCAAACAAAAAGGTGGGGCCAGACAACCCCGAGTATTACCTCGGTGCCATCTGGCCCCACCCTGCACTCATCTGTGAGAGCGCTTATTTACACTCAGTCGAGAATCGCGGGAGGTCTATGAGGCCTGCTTTTCCTACAGCCTCCGTAGCCTTCGCCTCTTCAACCAGTGCATTCATTCGCGAGGTCTTCCCTGTCAAGCTGAAGCTAGCTCGCGCAATGATTCGCTTTACAGCGTTTCTCTGCTGCGCGTACAGCTTCTCAAGATCCTTGATCACCTGACCACGATCTACCGTTGCACACGCCGCGCTCGAGTTTGGACAGCTCTTCACCACCGCTGGGAACTGAATGGTGAGAGAGTTTGTCCGCTCTACGAACTGCACAGCTTTCTTCTTCGCTCGCGCTGCATCCTGACTAACCTTCGTCGAAGCTGAGCCTGTTAGTTTTGCCTTAGCTTGCTTCGCAAGATAGTCCGCAGCCTGAGTAGTCAGATCTGCTAGTTTTAGCGCAACAGCATCGAGACTTCCCTTGATCTCAGTCGTCGACGTACCTAAGCATCCGCCCGGGCACACTGTCAGACTAGAGTTCGCTACCGCTGTCTTCGTACCAAGCGTCCATGTCAACTGGTCCTTGAAGAGGGCTGAGAAAGCCGCCTTATTAGTACCAGGGAAGAACGAAGCCGGCTGACCGCGATCCTCTGGAGCTGGGTCGAACTTGTTCCGCGCACCGAACCCAAGCTTAATCTCGAACTCGTTGCCGTTCACGTATCCGAATGTTCCCTTTAAGCCGGTAGCAGCTGAATCGATACACTCCGCTACTGGCTCGACAACCTTGCATGCTGGGGAGGATCGGGACGCCGTAGCGCTCGATTTTTCACCACTGGCAAGCTGTACAGTCCACGTTAACGCATCACCGTTAAAGCTAACCCCGAATGCGCCCTTCTGGCGTCCAACTTTGAAGGTCGTCACTTGCTCTCGCACCGCAGGCGCTGGCGAAAACGAGTTGTCGGTCTTCTTCGTTGCATCGGCAGTAACTACGGTCTCTGCACCGGTCAAGTTCTCGTACCCGAAGTATGCCGTGTACGCTCCTGCACCGTTGTCATAGACGCAATCAACACTCACCTGAAGTTTCGACACTTCGTCTACTTCATTCGTATCAACTGCGTTAGAGCAACCAGGATCAGCCAAGTCAATCAGGCCGTCGCCGTCGTTATCGACCTTATCCTGACATGCTGTAGTAGCAGCCCCTTCGTTGTTACGTGTTTTATCGAACGTCGCAGGGTTTGAACTATCACTCCAACACCCCGGATCGCTCGCATCGGTGAGCGAGTCGCTGTCGTTATCAACGAGATCTTGACACGCTGTCGTGGCAGCACCCTCGTTGTTACGTGTTTTATCGAACGTTGCAGGATTTGTCTTGTCCGTCCAGCAACCAGGATCCGCAGCATCAATCACGCCATCGTTGTCGTTATCGACTTTGTCTTGACACCCTGTTGTGGCAGCACCCTCGTTGTTGCGAGTCTTGTCGAACGTTGCAGGATTGGACTTGTCGGTCCAGCATCCTGGATCGGCAGCGTCGATTACTCCATCGTTGTCATTGTCGATTGTGTCTTGGCACCCAGTTGTGGCAGCGCCCTCGTTGTTGCGAGTCTTGTCGAACGTTGCAGGATTTGTCTTGTCCGTCCAACAACCAGGATCCGCAGCATCGATCACGCCATCGTTGTCGTTGTCGATTGTGTCTTGGCACCCTGTTGTTGCAGCGCCCTCGTTGTTGCGAGTCTTGTCAAACGTTGCAGGATTTGTCTTGTCTGTCCAGCAACCAGGATCCGCAGCATCGATCACGCCATCGTTGTCGTTGTCGATTGTGTCTTGGCACCCTGTTGTTGCAGCGCCCTCGTTGTTCCTAGTCCTGTCAAACGTTGCAGGATTCGTCTTGTCGGTCCAGCATCCTGGGTCTGCCGCATCAAGAACACCATCTCTGTCGTTGTCTAACCCATCTTGACACTGGGAAGTACCATCACCCTCGTTGTCATCTTGCGCTGATGAACATCCGGGGTCTGCAAGGTCGGTAAGCCCGTCTCGATCGTTATCGAGACCATCACGACATGCTTCTAATTCAGTATTGTCGTTTCCATCGGTACACCCGAGATCATGCGGTGTCTCACGGTCGTCATTTGCGCTGTTACAACCGTCATCCGCAGGGAAATCTGTTTTTCCATCGCCGTCGTTATCAGCGCCATCCTTACATTGCGCCAGTCGATCTTTACAAGTAATGGTCGAAAGCCATGTTTTTCCGTACTTAGGCATCGCAGTTTCAGCAACGAAATTCACTCCGTTAAATCGCCAAAGCTGATTATTTTCTGGGCTGTGATAGTTGCATCGACCTGTCGGATACTGAGCTGTTTTGGTAGCTTCGTGACAGTCAGAGCCGACATAGGTTGCGTACCCTAGTACACCGCACACCTTATTCAGGTTGGTAAAACTAAGGCCTACGTTATCCTCCCATCCGCCATCAGCTCGTACGAGCGGCGATGTTGGCGGCGTAAGTGCTAGTCGTTTGGAGGTGATTGCATTTGCGACGGCAGCTTTAACCGCCTCAGGATCTCCTGCGCCAACGGAAAAAACCTCGCCATTTGTCGGACTAAGCTCGAAAAGGCCATCAATTTTTCCATCAGCATCGTTATCGACTCCGTCTCGACACTGCTGAGCATGTGCACTCTGCAACAACGCGAGCGCTGCCAAGGCTACAATTGTACAACTTAACTTCCGCATAACTGTATCTTCCCTCTAAGTAGTGCCGCCGACCTCTAAGAGCACGGCTACACGGTTAAAACCGATTAAACTGAGGGCTGCACCAATAGATACGGCCCTGCTTAAGACCAATATCTCAGGTTCTAGAGAGTTTGCTTCTGACGAAAATTGACCGAATGGATGCTGGACTGCTCGATCAGGTACTTGCGTGCAATCTAGAGGTAAGCTCGCGGGATACTATAGTGATTTGCAAAAGTCCGTGCCAGTAAAACTGGCAAGGCTTTTGCCGTAAATCACTATAGGTTACTGTTTTGATTCGCCTCCGCGAATCGATAGCGTTTTCCAAAAGCAGGGATTTCGCTACGGACTTTTGGAAAACGCTATAAAAATGACAGTTAACGACAGCTGAACAGAGCGAACAACAGAAGTAGTGTGTGACACCAGCTAGCTTGTGCCATCGATGGAGTACACCGCTCAACCAGTGCAGGTCGTACAGGGGATGACTACACCGCTATTTTCTCTCACAGTGGTTGAGTCTGGCTCTTTAAGCCGCTTCTTCAGCGGCCTTACCGAAACTTCTTACGGTCAAAGCACCGCCTTCCTCATCGACTGACACCGTCGAACCGAACAGGAGCTCATCCGCGATAAGTGCCCGACCAATTTTTGTTTCAAGCTCGCGCTGAATGTACCGCTTTAATGGCCTTGCACCATACACCGGATCGTATCCTGAGCGCCCAATAAACTCCTTAGCTCGGTCAGTAACTTCGAGGGTAATTTGCCTTTCTACCAGGCGCTTTCGAACATCATTGAGGAGGAGATCCACAATCGTGGTTACCTCCTTCAAGGTGAGTGGCTTAAACAGAACGATCTCATCAATTCGATTAAGGAACTCTGGTCGGAAGTGCTCTTTTAACTCTTTCATGACAGCACTGCGCGCACTTTCGCTAATAACACCTTCTGATGAGATCCCTTCAAGCAGATGGTGAGAACCAATATTGGACGTGAGTATGATGACTGTATTCTTGAAGTCTACAGTTCGGCCCTGGGAGTCCGTAACCCGGCCATCATCCAAGATCTGCAGAAGGACATTGAACACGTCACTGTGTGCCTTCTCGATCTCATCGAAGAGCACAACGCTGTAGGGCTTTCTCCGGATCGCCTCAGTAAGCTGACCACCTTCCTCGTAGCCTACGTACCCTGGAGGGGCACCGAGCAGCCGCGAGACTGAGAACTTCTCCATGTACTCGCTCATATCGATTCGGATTAGATTCTGCTCACTGTCAAAGAGTGTCTCTGCTAAAGTTTTTGCGAGCTCCGTCTTCCCTACCCCCGTCGGACCGAGAAAGATAAATGACCCGATCGGTCGACGGGGATCTTTAATTCCAGCACGTGCACGAATAACCGCGTCAGAGACAAACTGGACCGCTTCATCTTGCCCAATTACCCTCTCGTGAAGCACCTCATCGAGCTTAAGAAGTTTCGCTTTCTCGCCCTCGACGAGGCGGGTAACGGGCACACCAGTCCACCGCGCTACGATCTCGGCGATCTCTTCATCAGTTACCTCTTCTCGTAGTAAGCGGG
>JAYVGZ010000235.1:0-13782 GCA_043771805.1 Pseudomonadota bacterium | reverse complement strand
GTATTTGTCTCTAATATCAAGAGTGCTGGCCTCTGGGGCGATATGATCATTCTGGTTATCTCAGAGTTTGGCCGAACGAGTGCCGAAAACGGTTCAGCTGGAACTGACCACGGTGGAGCAAACGTAGTCTTTACTCTTGGCGGTCGCGTAAACGGTGGGGTGGTCATCGGAGGCGTTACGAGCACACAGCTTACCTCCATCGGATGGCTGCAGCCGGTGTACAACTATGCAGAAGTGTACCGGCAGGTGTTAGCACCGCTTGGAATCGATCCGAATAAAATTGTTCCGGTAAAGGAGGGGCCGTCTTTAAGCGGGTTATTCAAGGGATAACTTGAAGGCATGGGCGTTTGGTGGTAGCTAGGGACTCGTACATCACGAGGACCTAAAATGACGAATCATATTGACCTTGCCCAAGAGTTTCCCGAGTTGAAAGAGACAATTCATGAAAAGAAGATTCATGATGCCCATTTTCGTCGATTGTACGATCAGTATGCGGAGCTTAATCAGTCTGTTTACCGTGCCGAGAAGAGGATCGATCTGCTCTCAGAGGAAGGTGAAGAATCTCTCCGTAAGGAGCGGGTGCATCTGAAGGATGAGCTGTATGCAATGCTTACGAAGCCAGCTGCTTAGTTTTGCTTGTTGATTGCCGCCGGTTGATCTGACTGAGTAGCGCACAGTATGCTTCCGGGCATTGCACACCTGTGCGACCGTCGTAGTACACGAGCGTAGCAAACAAAAGATCTAGTCGCGATTTCGCAATTAGGTAGAGTGGGCTTCATCCGACCCGGAGTAAAAAAGATAATACTGTTCGTCCCCCAAATGTAACTAATTGTCACTGCGGCGACTTTCAGCGAATGAACTTTCCCTCTCTGCTTCCACCTCGGCGCGCATCGCTTGTCTACTTCTTAGCAACATTTTTTGTTTCCCTCACGCTGCTCCTCATCTTCCTTAACGCGACCCCCGAGTTTAACCACCTAGGGCCTGACACATTTGAATACTTAGCCTTCGCTGACGAGATTCTAACAGGGAAGCTATTTACCCTCCGCGCTGTCGATGACATTCCGATCGGATCGATCATTCGAACACCGGGATTTCCGGCAGTATTAGCATTAGGCAAGTTATTTGCTCCAGAGGATCTGCGCACCGCGATGCTCGTGGGACACAGTATTCTCTTCTGCGTAGTGTTCGCTGGGCTCGCAGTATTCGGGCGATCGTATGCAAGCCCGCCAGTCTTTGGCATCCTAGTCGTTCCGGCACTGCTGCAAATGCGCCCGGTTTTCGCGGGGCTTGCTTCCGAATGGTCCGCGTTCTGTTTTCTTATGCTGCTAATAGGTTGTCTCCTCAATTATTTTAAATCACCAAATCCAAAACACCTGTTACTGCTAGGAATAGCCGCCTCTCTTGTTGCTCTTTCCAGACCAGCAGTGTGCATTGCGACAACAGTTCCTGTTCTTGCAGCGATGCATCTGCCAGCTACTTCGTGGCCACGCAGACTTCTCATCGCGCTCGTCTCTCTCGCGGCGATGTGGAGCTGGATGGGCTTTAACTGGTATCGGTTAGGATCATTTTCGCTTGCTCCACGGGGAGGCGCGAATATCTTTTGTGTGGGTGCGTTGGTGGGAAAAGCTTCTGTTTACCCATCGGATTCCCAAGAGCTGCGCACCTTTATCGAAGATCTAAACCGTGAGACCGTTTCTCTTTCGATTACCGAAATGGCAGAGGAGCGAACGTTAGAAATTTCTCCCTCTTTTTTCGCTAAGTATGTAGGCAACTACCCGATTGCAGATAAAATTGCTGCGCGGTCTGGCATCAATCGAGTGACAGAAAACGAATATCTTGGAATCTACGGCATACGCGCTATTCGTGAGAACGCGTCTGGGTATCTACTGCACCTATACTACGGCGCACAAAATTTCGCCCTTACTGGGTATCTACTTCTACCCGCGTTTTTTCTCCCTATCGTTTGGTTAAGGAAGGGTAAACATGCAGGGCTCTCTTGGAGCGTGCTGGCAATGTTGTACGTGCACGTAGGACACCTAAGCCTTGTGCTGCTCACTCAGCCACTACTAAGTCGATACTATGCAGTGACATTCTATCCACTGCTGACACTCTCGCTACTCGTGGTTTTTCAAGTTGCGCGGGATTGCTTTACCACCAAAGGCCTCTTTAGCGAGCACTCACCTTAAACCGCACTGAATAACTACGCCGCCCCAATATGCTCACAGGAAGTCTCCAACATCACCGGGTAGACCTGCATAGAGCGAATAAGACGCGCAATCCACTACGCCCCCGCAACCTTAAGGGCTATCCCAATCTCCAGCTCACCCTTAGAAGGGAAGAAACGACACTACCGAGCCCCATAAAAACCGACGGAGTCAGACTTCACGGCAATTTTTTTCTTCGCGAAGGTGGGGCGGCTATGAAGGAAATTGGTCTCTCTCACTGACTAAATGCCCAGGTCGATAGTGCCAGCTCTGATAGAAATCAGCACTTGAAGTAAATTTCTGAAACTCGATATAGTTTTCAATAACTTCGGAGTAGTTGTTTGGGCCCTGCTTCGTGAGTGATGTTCTCACAACATGAGGACCGATTTGTAAAAAAGGAAACAAATTTTTGTCGAAGAATCCTTGTGGGTCATTGATCAGCTACTCATAACTAATCCAGAGCAAATTGCCCGCATTCACTTGAGAACATTCTCTCAGCGTCTCAAAGTTTTTCACAATGCTGTCACGAAAAAGAAGCGCATTTTGCGGATTAAACTCAATACTAACTTGCTCACCTCTATGCTTAACCATAGGTAACAATCTCTTAAAACTCCCTGTCTTATTGGCAATTTGAAGAGAGATGTATTGTGCCATTACGTCTTCCCGATAAAGTATGATCCAGCGAGCGGATGGGAATTCGTTTACCATGTCATTGTATGAAAGTCCTCGTGTCTCCAAATGCATCAAGGGAAGCTTAGCGCCTGTAATTGTTCGCTGGCGATAATTCATTACGTGCCGAAGATGGCGAAAGATCGTCGACTGAGAGTCAATCCCCGCCCTCAATCCCAAAATTTGCTCAGGGTTAAGAATCTCCCCAGCTAGAAAAACATTGGGTACTGAATTGAGATAACTTAAAAGCAGATTACTTCCCGATCTAACGTTGCAAAGAATAAAAACGGACTGGTGGGAACTACGCGGCTTAAAATAATATGCAGCCGCCATTTTGAGCCGTATAAGCTCTCGCAAAAATTTGTGAGAAGGGGTTATTTTTTCTACTCCATCATTGGCTGATTGATTTTTGAGTCTCACCAGTAAAACCGGTGGGATACTCTCATATATGAATTACCCTGCTGGATTATCCATCGAGCACTGTCTCAGCTTTACTACAGAGCTGTAGAATCGAATACGGCTTGGTGAGAAAAGCAGTGATCACCAATAGCTCTTCGAACGTCAATTCCTCGTCGGTCTTGCTTCTCAATGGTTCCGAGCTTGGGGAGTATCCCCTCAAGTAATGGTTGTGAATTGAGGCATTTATTCACATGTTACGAAAACCTCGGTATTCCTAGCCCCCCAACCTTAAGGCCTACTCCCCAACCTCCGACTCACCCTTAGAGAGGTACGAAATGACACTACCGGGCCCCATAAAGACCGACAAACGCCTTCAGAAGGCATTGCAGTACGTCTCCGACTATTGGCTTCCCGTCAACGCCCAAGTCGCTGAAAAGATCCGCGAAGGACTTGAGGGTGGCGTCTACGACACCAATCGAGCCCTCCTTACGAAAGACTTAAGCTCAGACCTCTCTCTGTTCTTCGGATGCCTGCGTGAGCTACGAGAAATTCTACTCGAGCGAGGCAGTAAATATGCTCCTCAAACGGATCTAACGCTGATCATTGAGGACGTTGACCTCGACGTCCTCAAGCTTGCACTGAAATCGATGATGGAGGGGCCTTCGATCCACCTACTATCCGAAGGAGATGAAGCTCAGGTGGTGCGGCTCTTCGAGGCAGTTCTGAGTGCCACATCCGCTCAGACACTTGCGCCGGGGTACGGGGCAGCACCTGGGGCAGCGCTCTCCCTTGCAGCTCTCCGCCAACTCGGATACGCCCTGGTAGCCTGGAACTATCCTACCGTCTATCAGGAAGCTCTAAACGAAGTACAGGCCGATTCGCCTCATTCACTCGATGAGCTTATAGCAAAACAACTCGGGTTCACCCCACTGCTGCTCGCCTCGAGGCTTGCAACTTCCTGGGGCCTTCCAGCAGAGCTCAGCGAAGCAGCGCTCGTTCCATCAATTCCGATGTACGAAGACGCGATGATTATCTCTGCAACAACTGAGACACTATCACAGATTTGCCGGGTGTCCGAAGCGTTGGCACGGGCTCAGTTTGATACGGTGTATCCAGAGGCACGCGGCGAATGGGAGGCCGCGAAGGCCGAAGTCGAGCGACGGTTAGGTCCTCAGGGGATCGAGAAGATTCGTGAGCGATGTGCCGCCGTAAGTCAAATCTTCCTTTCTACCTCGCCTGATGTATTCAGACCCGGGCTTCTCTTGGACGAGCAACACTTTCGAGGCAGCTCACCGACGGTACGAAATCCGTACGCCGAGCTGTGTAACCCGGCATTGCAGCTCAAGCTTGAACAGCTCTACGAGATGATCCCGAATTCAAAGCCCTCTGCGAAGGCGCTTAAATTTCTCATTCGTGAAGTGATTCCTCACGCACATTTCTCGGGCGGTTGCGTCTTCACGGTTGATCCAACGATGTGCGCTCTCGTACCCCAGCTCGAGATCGGAACAACAGAACTTCGCTCAAATCAACCGGTGCCATATCTCGTTGAGGACCACGGAGACGATCCCGTCCCTCTTGCTTTTCTAACAACCGAGGGGTGTAAACCGGTCATCTCTGAGAACAATCGAGAAGGTTTCTGCTCACTCACGTCCGCGTTCGGACGTTCTCAAAGAATTGGGGTGCTATACCTTGAAATCTCATCAAAGGAGATGAAGGCTTTGGATAAACGCGCGCTTCTGCACTTCCAGGCGATAAATCATGCCTTGGTGGATTGCTTGGGACTTTAGACGATCCTGTAAATCCCGTCAGACTAGCTGATCGTGAGCATCTCTTGTCTCACCGAACAATCTATTTTGCTCGCTGGAATACTGGTCTTTGCAATCAACGAATGAGTGTTGAGAACTCTGTTGGGTTGAGTTTCGCGCTCTAGCGACTTGTAGTAGTTGCTATGCACCGTACGAAGGCCGGCATCGCGCGCTCGTACTAAACCTGCAGCTCGCGCCCTTAAAGAGACTGTCCGCGGCACATACTTGCTGAAACATTTCCAAAAGAAGCCCCTCATAAAAATCGAAACAAACAATCCAACGCCGCATCAATCACCCGGGGCGCAATATACGGAAAAACTTGCCAAGCAATAAATACCCCCAACAGTGAGAACCCAGGACTCCTCGAAAACTCAATCATTTTCAGCGTAATCTCTTCAGGCAAAATAAGTCCGAGCACCGAATATCCATCAAGGGGTGGAACCGGCAGGAGATTAAATACGCCAAGGATGACATTCAGAATAAACAAAATGCTCAAAAAAGTTGCCAACCCCTCAGCGAGCCCCCCCGCCTCAGAAGTGACAAGTTGAGTGATGCCCAGATGTAAGGGAATCTCAAAAAGTCCGTATGCCAATCCGACGTGAATGATAATCCCAGCAACAATTGCGATCACAAAGTTCGTAACCGGCCCAGCTAACGCCATAAGAGCCGCACGACGTGGATACCGAATCTGCCAGTGCGGGTCGAACGGCGCACTCCCCCAACCAAACATTCCACCTGACGTAATGAGCGTTAGGATTGGTACCACCACTAAACCGAAAGGTTCGCGGCGAATGTGAGGAATCGGATCAAGTGAAACTTGCCCACCAGCATAAGCCGTCGGATCCCCGCCGATTCTAGCCGCAAAGGCATGCGCTGCTTCATGGCAGACGGTGCTGAAGAGGAACGCAACGTACCAGAGAGGTGCGAGCGCGAGCATTTCTGAGGTGGAGCTGGCCATGTTTGGTTATCCGACTCCTTCCTGATTTACGATATCAGTTACACCGCTGAGCGCCGTTCTGACTCGTTCCTTACTCAACTTCATAAGCTGCTGTTGCGATGATGTAACGGCAGGGTCTGCCGCCGCCGTTCGTCGAACGTAGGTGCCGTCAGGCATTAAATCCCACGCTTGCCTCTGATCCTTCAGCATCACTTGAAGTATTTCCCAGCACCTCTCCCTATTTCCTCTATCAAGAAGCGGAGCTGCTATTTCAACTCGGCGGTGAAGATTTCGGTGCATCCAATCAGCTGAGCTGATGTACATGTCGCCATTTACCGGATCAGGCGTTCCATTCCTGAAGTAAAAAATCCTTGAGTGTTCCAGGAAACGACCAACGATAGACACCACCTGGGGTCCCGGCCCTTGAGGCGCCTCAAATGGCTTTAGACAGCAGATCCCCCGCACTATCAACTCGATAGTTACGCCAGCACTTGCCGCTTTTGTGATCGCTCGGCACATTCCGGTATCTTCCAGACTGTTAATCTTAACGATAATGCCGGAAGGAAGGCCTT
Source organism: Pseudomonadota bacterium (assembly GCA_043771805.1). Taxonomy (GTDB): domain Bacteria; phylum Bdellovibrionota_C; class UBA2361; order UBA2361; family OMII01; genus JAYVGZ01. Next base: position 7,196 of record JAYVGZ010000235.1, on the reverse strand, counting down.
GCTGATGATTAGATACTTCTCTTTCGACTAACTTGAGTAAGCGCTCTTTCATTATGGACGGAGCGACAAGGAGCCTTCGGTAATCTCGCTTGAGAGATCGTCCGGTAAGAAAGTGAAACAGCTCAACTAGGTCCTCACAGATCTCCGGGTGACAAGTAAAGAGTCCGATATCTGTGTAAAGTCGCGCAGTAGACGAATTGTAGTTGCCAGACCCGAGGTGTGCGTAACACCGAATCCCCTCGGACTCCTGGCGCACTACCAATATCACTTTACCGTGGGTCTTTAAGCCTACGACCCCGTACATCACATGTACACCAGCATCCTCAAGGGTTTGCGCCAGTCTTATATTTCTTGCCTCGTCGAAATGGGCCTTCACTTCGATAAGGCACACCACCTGCTTATCTTTCTCGGCGGCACGTATCAGAAGTGGTACAAGCGAGCTGCGCTCTCCAGCTCTATAAAGTGTCATCTTAATGGCAACAACTCGGGGGTCATCAACCGCTGTACGGAGAAAGCGCTCTACACTTGCACCGAAACTCTCGTAAGGATGGTGAACCAGTACATCCCCGGACCGAATAGAGGTGAAGATATTTGCTTCTTCATCTGAAAGCGCAGGCGGAGTCACACCAAACCAGGGATCGACTTTCAACTTGGGGAGATTGAGATCGCTTACTTCCTTGAGGCACAAGAGATCGATATCAACGAGGGACTCATAAACATCCTCCTCGACAAGTTCAATCTCTTCCATCAGGAACCGCAGCATCACGGGGTCTGGATTAGATCCATGCTCAAGCCGCACCACTCGCGCGAATTTTCGCTCCCTGAGCTCTTCCTCTATGAGCTCAACAAGATCTTCGGTCTCGTAATCATCAACGTCTATCTCAGCGTTACGTGTGATGCGAAATGGCATAACCGTTTGCACCACCATCCCAGGAAATAGAGTTCCTAAATTGTGCTCGATCACTGTGGCTAAGCTCACCAATCGAAAGCTCCCGGTAAACTCTCCTGTCTCAAGCCGTAAAACCTGGGGCAACATCGCAGGAATCTTAACTCGCGCGAAAAGCTGCTCATCCCGATCTGGGTGCCTGACTGTTACTCCAAGAGAAATCGAAAGGTTAGAGATAAATGGAAAGGGATGCCCAGGGTCGACAGCCTGCGGAGTAAGGATCGGAAAAACGTTGCTCTGATAGTAGGTCTTCGCTTGGGTGCGCTCAGACTCAGTCAACTGATCCCAAGCTAACAAGAATATATTATTCTGCTGCAACGCTGGCCTAAGAGACTCGGTGTAACACTTGCTCTGCTGCTGCACCAACTTAGTGGCCTCAGCCCTAATTTCCGCGAGCTGCTGCTGAACTGGAAGCCCATCTGGAGACATTGCAACGAGGCTTGCCGATACCTTCTGTTTCAATCCCCCAACCCGATTCATGAAGAATTCGTCGAGGTTGGAGGTAAATATCGTCAAGAACTTGATGCGCTCAAGAAGAGGATTGCTTTCATTCTGGGCCTCAGCCAAAACTCTGCTATTAAACTGCAGCCAACTGAGCTCTCGATTGAAGAATTCACCCGGGTAAGCCGGATTTGTTTGAGCTTCAGGTTCCCGTTTCTTTAATCGCCGTTTCTTTGCCGTAGATTTGGCTGCCAAGGCTACTCCGTTTAATAACTGTCTAATCTCAAAAATACCGTCGTCGCGGCAAAAAATTCCGCTGCTTAGCAAGCCATCACGGCACAAGTGCGTGAATTTCAAGCTCTCTTACTGAGAACACCTTTTGCTATGTTCATCCTCAACTACCCGGGTTCGTGAGCAGAGCAGTCCTCGCTCACCCACGTACTACAGACTTTTTCGTAGCACTGCACACGGGGAGCTATAAAAAGGCATTTCGACGCCGGAACAATACCATTCCCGTCCGATCTCGCCAGTGATGAGTTTAGAGAATTAAACTAGGTTATCGAAAATGTCATTAAAGCGGGTCGCGAACCGAAAAACCACACCATTAGTCGACAGCATTGAAGTCGAGATCACCACGGATTCCCAAGGGGCTTTCGAGATGACTACTTCGAAAACTGGAATCGACCCTGTTATTGTAGAGCACCTAGAGGAGTTACTTGAAAAAATGTCCCTTCCCGACCTCGGTGCCTCCCCCCCTCCGGCAAATGCGAACGACATGACCTGCGTTTTTAAGAAAATTGCGGACATTGAAAAGAAGCTGAAGGCGTACGAGGCGGAAAGCAAGGCATTGAGAGCCCTACTGATGCGGCTGCATTAAACCACGAACTGCTCGAATTTCTGATCCTAGTGCGGTATACCGACTCCAGTAACCTATGGAGGGCGGTATGAAGGATGATAAAGTACGCATATTCATGGAACTGGCGGGGCAAGCTTTACCCACATCCCCACAGCCCCCAACTGAGGCATTGCGTAAGCTAGGTGCACAGCTCCTTCTCTCCGAGGTACTCGAGTACATCGTTGACGGGCTTGGCCTCACTCCGGTTTTAGGTGGCACCCCCATACACAACCCAAACGACCTCACTTTCGAGTGCAGGTCGCCGGATGTCGACCGACTACAAATGGTGGATGGTCTTGCAGATGTTGCGTACACCATGTTTTGGAACTCGCTTGCCTTGGGCGTTCCACTTGAAGCAGGATTCGAGGAAGTGTCCTCGAACAATCTTGAGAAATTCGTAAAACTCGATCGGCCCGTTGCCTATTCTTTAACGGGTGGTCGAAAGCTTGTCCCTGCTTCCCTGTGGCATCTAGATGTTGAAATTGAATGGCCTGAAGAGGTTGCTTCCGTAGAGCTAATCGAAGTGAAGGGCGATTGGTTCGCAGTGGGCAAGGATGAGCACGGGAAGGTTCGAAAGCCGTCTTCTTACCGCGCGGTTGACCTGCGCCATCTCCTTTCTTCAAGCGGGTAGACGCCCGACAAGAATTTATTTTATTTGGCTCCCCGGGAGGGACTCGAACCCCCGACAAGGCGGTTAACAGCCGCCTGCTCTACCAACTGAGCTACCGGGGAATGGGTAGCGGTCAGCATAATTCCGCCTCAGGGCGTCAAAGTCAAGGTCTCCACTCCAGGAAACCTTCCAGATGCATCTTTATCTGCTCACAACTCCACAGCATTTCGACCAGCAAACGCCCGAGAGAGAGTAACGTCGTCCGCGTATTCGAGCTCTCCACCTTTCGGTATTCCCTGCGCCGGCCGAGTTGCGCGAACGCCGTGCTCCTGAAGAAGCCGTGCTAAGTACATTGCTGTCGCATCACCCTCGACGGTAGCGCTGGTCGCAATTATCGCTTCTTTAATTGGCTCTACTTGAACCCGCGATACGAGCTCTGCGATGCGCATTGTCTCTGGCCCCTGGCCGCGCAGCGGTGCCCAAAGACCATGCAATACATGATAAACACCACGGAACTCGCCCACTCTTTCGATGGCTACAAGGTCTACCGGTTTCTCGACAATACAGAGAATGGACCCATCGCGACCTTCGCTTCGACAGATCGCACACAGAGGTTCTTCGCTCATGAAGAAACATCGATCGCATAATCGGATGCTCTTCGCAGATTGTTGAAGCGCGTCAGCCAACGACAGCGCCAAATTTCTATCATTTGCTGCGAGGTGATACGCCAACCGAGTCGCGGTCTTCTCGCCAATTGACGGGAGTTTTGAAAGCTCACGGATTAGCTTTTGTAGGGCAGGAGGGAATGCAACCATACTCGACACAAATCCCAATTGAAGTGAACTGAAGTGGCCTAAGGCATCCCTGGGAGATTCATTCCACCCGTTACTTTCGACATCTTGCTCTTAGTGAGCTCTTTGATCTTCGTAATAGCATCGTTTGCGGCAGCACGCACCATGTCCTGCAGCATGTCACGATCATTCGGATCGATCGCCTCGGGTTGAATCTCTACCTTCAGAACCTCGTACTTACCGTTAATAACGAAAGTTACCGCCTTTCCGCCTGCGGTGCCTTCTACTTCCAAAGTCTCTAGCTCGGCCTGAACCTTCTCCATGTCCTTTTGCATCTTCTGCGCTTGCTGAAGCATGCCTTGAATGTTTCCCCCCGGAAATCCGCCAAACCCCTTCGCCATGGTACGCTCCTCGTTTTCTAATTCTTTACCCGTACTTGTTCAACCTTGCTGCCTGGAAACACCTTCTGCAAGCTCTGAACTGCAGGGTGAGCTTCAAGCTCCTTTGATTCAGATGCTTTTTTCGCAGAGCTCTCCGATGCACTTTCACTCGCACTCACGCCCTTAGACAGGGAAAACTTCCAAACTTTTACTGTGGGAAATCCCTTACTCTCTGCAAACTGCTGGAGCACGCCGATCACCTTCTCTTTCTCCTTGGACAGCATCGATACCGAAAGATCCGGCCCCGTGGCCTCAATCACGCCGTTCTCAAATCTCTGAATACGGAGGCGTCTCAGATTTTCTACGAGCACTTTGCTTACCGAGATAGCTGCGAATGCCACTAAATCTTCCCACTTAAGGTGTTCCGCTCCTCCAGAATTGGCCGACATTACTGTAGAGGTCGAAGGGGCTACCTCAGCAGCCGCCCCGGAAATTTGCTGCACCGCGGGAATTAACGGTTTCTGCGCCTCAGGCAATCGAGCAACTTGAATGGACGGCGCGCCCCGCATACCTTCTTGAATCAAAGCTGCCATCTCAACCACGGGCTGTCTCGTTGCAAGCCTCACGGCCAGCGCTTCAAAGCCATATCGAGGGTGCGCGGATCGCATGCACTTATCGGCTCCCTCGCGAGCAAGGTCCCAAAGATCCTGCAAATCAATGCTCTCAACCGACGCAACAAGCCTCAAGAGGTCAACGATACTATCATCATTAACGCCAAGGAGTCGAAGGCCGCTCTCCCCGCTTAGCTTTGCGACAAACAGCTCGCGCCAGAAATTGACAAATTCGCGAAGTACGGTTGCGGGATCGGTGCCAGTTGAAAAAATATCTGACACCCGTTGAAGTACCTGCGCCGTATCGCGAGAGAATATTGCTCCTGAAAGTTCAGAGAGTGCTCGTCGTTCAATGGTACCTAGAGCGAGACTGGTCTCTTGAGCGGTCAAGGGCCCCTGACAGAAGCTCTGCACTCGATCGAGAAGCGTCTGGGCATCCCGCATGGAACCTTCTGCAAGTCGAGCAATCAATCTAATGGCCTCGGGCTCTGCCTCAAGGTGTTCGTACGCAATTACCTCGCGGAGTCGCGCTTCAATTACACTGACAGAAAGAGCCCTAAAATCATGTCGCTGACACCGCGAAATCACCGTGTCTGGAATCTTATGAATCTCGGTTGTTGCCAGAATAAAGACAGTATTGGGTGGCGGCTCCTCAAGACTTTTAAGCAGAGCATTAAATGCCGAGATGCTCAACATATGCACCTCGTCGATGATGTATACCTTGTATCGGTATCCCGGAGGCGGAAGAGATTTGAAGGAATCCATCAACTCCCGCACATTGTCAACGCTGTTGTGGGAAGCTCCGTCTATCTCACGTACGGCTATACTCGATCCTTGGTTGATCTCCTTACAGCTTGGGCACTCAAGGCAAGGTTCTGGGGTCAGCCCCTGCTGACAATTCAAAGCTTTGGAGAGGATGCGTGCTACCGAGGTTTTTCCTACGCCTCGAGGGCCAGTAAAGAGGTAGGCATGCACCACGCGATCACGACGGATAGCGTTGGCTAGCGTCCGAGTAACATGTTCCTGGCCACTCACCGAGCTAAAGCCAGTCGGTCGATACTTTCTAGCTAGTACGAGATACGACACGTCACTCGTGAAAAAGAAAAGTTGAACCTATTGTAGGTTTAAATACGGCGACCAGCAGCGCATCACAGATACATACACTACGGTTGCTACCTTCCGATCCTGGCCGGGTTCGCGTACTTTCTCGCGCGCCCCAATCGCCGCGTCTCGCACTATAGCTGTCCCCAGCCCTACTGTCACGAAACCGTAGAGAAACTCCGTCCCTAATTCATTCAAAGTTTGCATCGACCACACCCTGACGGGGTGGTGCACTGCGCCTCAGCGATGAGGCAAAACACCTCAGGGAACCAGATCTGGGACTAATAAAATCAGGGAGATATACACCCAGAAGTGATGGCATGGTCGATGCCTCTGTCAGGCTATGCAAATAAACTCGACCATTCTTCGCGAAATATCAACCCAGGTTAACCGAGGCAACCACACGTGGGGTCTGCTGCTCGCAAACGAGTACTTACCGCGTGAGAGCCCTCTTCGACTTGCACTTGTCGCAAAAGCCGGGCGGCGTGAACCGAGCCTCTCTGACTTACCCAATAACCTCAAAATATCTATCGAAGCGGGAGCAAAGGCAGCACAACTTCCCGAAGGTTGGCAAAGCTTGATCGGATCCCGGACAGTTATCCGGACCCGCATCGTACCGCCGCTACGCCCCCATCGACTAAAGGAGAAATGCCGAAGACGTTGTCCGCGCCGACCGGCTGGACAAAAGAGATATGGGACCGCATAAACTCCTATCTCTCACCAGTACGATCCTCATGTAACTGCAGGAGACGCTCATAGGTCCGGGTAAGGCTAATAAACTGAGTTGCCTCCGCCTCTCCCGAGTTGGGATTAAGATCGGGATGGCACGTCTTTACAGCATTACGGTAAGCAACCTTTATCTTCTGCAATGAAACTCCTGGCCTTAGAGCGAAAGCCTTAAGACACTCTGCGTACTCATCGATCCCTTGGCTTAAACTAACGCCGTGAGAGTATACGACAAATCTTCTGGGCTGTGGCTCATCCTCTTCATGTGCCGTGTCATTTCGAGCTGTCCGCCCTGAAGTATCAGTAGAAGTTCGAGTTACTTTGGCGCGCCTGCCAAGACTCGCTCCTCTTGAGCCCCAACGGAGAAAGATTAAAGCCAAAAGCACAGCAGTTGCTGCGGCTAGAAGTATACCCGTGTCTACGTATGCTCCGCGGGCAAACAACTTCAGCTGTAGCGCAAGCGGGATTGACGTGCTCATTTCTGATACCATCTCTCGAGCACGAGAGACTTGCCCGTCGGACAAGAGTCTCGTTATGAACCGCTCTCGCAGAGCATCATTTTCTGCCGACGGGTCAGGACGAATCTGGAAGAGCTTCTCGACCAGGGGATTCACGACTGACAAAGATTCCCTGTCCAGGATGTCGATTATCAGCCGCTCAAGAGCCTGAATATAGTGGGCCCGTACGCGATCATC
>JAYVGZ010000234.1:0-8393 GCA_043771805.1 Pseudomonadota bacterium | reverse complement strand
CGTTAGGGCACTTATCTGTACAATCAGGAGTTCCGTCACTGTCAGAGTCAGTGTCGAGGATTCCGCAACCGCACACCCCAGGGCCGACTTTTTGTGGGTCGGTATCGCAGCCATCTTCGCAATCGGGGTATCCGTCTGTGTCTGAATCAACGTCGGTGACCTTGATTGGGTCTGCTTTACATTGGTCAAAGCAGTCGATGGTTCCATCGCCGTCGGTATCGCTTACGAGATCCGTGGCTGTACATCCCGGTGCTTGGAAGATATCTGACACACCGTTGCTGTCGGCTGCTCCAGTGTGAAGGTTTGTTGACAGGGATTGGTAGGCAACCGCGGGAATCTGGAGTCGCGGTGCATTCGGGGTTGCCGATGTTCGCGGTACTGTTCCAACGGTTGAAAGTGAACTAGCGCCATCACCACCGGCGCCACTACCGACGCTAGCCAGCTCCACTTGGCACGAGCTTAGGCGACCGATTGAATCGCGTACTAGTTTTCCAACGAAGATATTACGAAGGCCAGTTGTTGGGCCCCAGTTGGTTGCCACCGATTGAAACGAAATGTAATTGCCGCTTCCGTCAATCGAAGGATTACTTGAATCGCCATTCCCTTGCGGAGCAGAGACTGTTCCACATCGAACGGTCACAAAGAACTTTGAGTCGTAAACAAATACATCTCGAGCATTGTTCGTATCGCCGGTGATAACATTTGATGCTGCGGAATCGAAGGCGATATACCGTCCATCAGAGCTCATTGCTGAATTGATGCTCTCCCCATTTGCTGCCAAGAGGCGCGAAGTATTGTTGCTGATTCTGTCAAGGTTACTGACTTCGCCGCTTATCTTGCTTCGCGCAACCAAGAAGATATCTTTTACGCCATTAAAATCGAGGTCGAGAAAATTCCAATTACTCTGGAATGAGACAAAGCCGCCATCATCGCTGATCTGTGGGTTGGTGGAGTCACGCAAACCCTGCACATTACAGCCCCCCGCGGCATGGAATTGACATCCGAAACTAACGATCTGAGAGGTAAGTGCCTTACCATCGCGCACTACGATATCTCGAATAGCGCCGTTACCATCAAAGTAGTACGCAGTAGGGTTGAAAGCCACGACATCGCTGTTCCTGGTCCGAATTACGCCGCCTAGGGCGCTCAGGCTCGAGTTGGTATAGTCGCAAGTGCCTCCTAGGCAGCTGCCCGATTGGTCAGCAATGGGTTGGAGATATAAATACGGAGGAGCAAAGCCCCCTAGATTATCTGCGTCTGAATCAAACGCGACGAATTGCCCATCGCCACTGATTCTGGGATTCAGAGAAGTAGGAGATTTGAGAGTGCGATCTGAGTTCACATACGGAAATATGCCTGCAGAGACCCGCTTTGTAACAGAGACCATCACGGGCTCCAGATTGTAGGCGGCGGGATTCGTCAAATCACAGTCCGGAACTTTACAGACCTTCTTTATTTGCGCGCCAGTGCCCTCGCAGACGCCGGCCTGCACTTGCACGGGTGCAGTGACCTGAGAAGCTAGAAACGTACGATTCGCCAATCGGTCGCGAACATAGATGTGGATGCCAGGATAAAAGACGTTAACGTGAGCTCCGTCATCACAGAGCCTTATACGGAAGAATTGCGATCCATCCGCAGTTGACACGAAGGCCACATAGCGGCCGTCCGCGCTAACGCTTGGAGAATAGTTTTCCCCGACAGCTTCTGTACCAGCGGCGTTGATACTGACAAGCTCGACCGACCCCGCCTGTCGATCAAGGAGATATACGTGCCTTCTGCCGGCTGTGACCGTAGCGTAGTTTATCAAATTCGTCGCAGTGGATTCAAAAGCCACAAATCGACCATTGCGGCTAATCTGAGCGTTCACGCTCGCGGCATTCGTCTCTGTCGCGTTGGTGAATGTGCCGACACTTACTCGAGAGGTATCCGCCTTTTTGAAGTCACCACCTTGAGCAAGGCTCAAAGCTGGAAGAAGAGCGATCGTGGACAAAAACCGCAAGAAGACCTTACTCTTTAAGATTGTAACCATATCAATTACCCAAACCTTTGACTCGAATTCACCGCGTCACTTGTTTTTACTATGACGTTTTGGGGCTAACAACCCACTTCATGCGCAGAGCTAGCCCGGATGAAGCTTACTCCTTTGATGTCGGAAAATGTTTCAGTGACGCGAGAATTGTCAGAATGTCGTTCTAGCGCGTAACTTTCACCCATTGCGTGGAAAGCGTGAGGGATAGGGAGAAATTTCCGCCAGTCAGCTGATTAAGGCATTCGATGAGTTTATTTTGATGTGGTCGCTGATTCTTGCCGTTTAGCATTGATCGCAGCATTGCCCACCGCCTCGAGGAGTCCCGAAACAATTCCCGTTTTATTTTCTGGCGGCGGTACAGTTACAGTGGCGGTGTCGCCTAAGGCGATATCCGGAACTGAGGTTCCGGGGAATTCACCCGTCGACGCCCGGTCTGTAAGCTCCGGGTTTTCTGCAACAACAAGGTCAGGAGATTTTGGAAGATTTTCCTCTGGCCCAGCGAGCGTGCCGGACTTATCAACTACTACCTCCGTTGCGTGTGAACCATCAGCTACTGAGCCCGGATACCCAAACTCAGTTGTTTGTGATGACGCCTTATTGTCACTACCTTGATCTAAAGCGGGAGCGTCGTGCTTCACGACCTGTATGGTTTTTGGCTTCGGAAAAGCATCAGACCTCACTATGAGCGATTGAGGAATTTGAACCGTAGAGCCAATTCGTAACTTTCGAGGATTTAGTGATGGGTTTGCGTCTTGAATGATGGTCCAGTTAGACGGCTGCCCAGTGTACCACTTGGAGATGTTGGCAAGGGTTTCCCCGGAATACTGCACCGTATGGGTGAAATAGGACTGTCCTGCAGGCCTCGGGGCATTCGTTTGAGACGAGTGGGAGCAACCAGAGAGTTGAGCGATTGCCACAACGAAAACGACACAGTTGAGGAAGAACTTCAATTTTCTGGCGACCATAATGAAAACTCTCGCTAAGGGACGGGATGGGCGCATAGCTCCCTCTGCCGTTGTTATGCAGGTACAATCTGAACAGAGGCAGCGAAATTATTCAACCTTTTGTTTCGATTGCTGCCGTTAAATTTAGGTGACTCGAGTCACTTTCAGATCTCCCGACCCGAGAAAGCCCCAGGCCTTGGGCACACTCCTTCGCCGCTTTAACTTCCTCAGCCAAGTTCTCGATTAGGGAATCGAGAGCTCCGAGCATTCCCTGTTTCGCAGCTAGCTCAATCGCCCTGGCTGATTCAGCGGCTGCCCTAGCGCCGACATTCTGCAGGCTTCCCTTGATGGCGTGGGCAGATTTTCTAACCGCTTCGGCATCCCTGGTTAACACCAACCGAAATAGACTAAGCCACAATGAGTCAATTTCCTCAAGAAACGCATCAAGAATTTCGCCAACGATCTGTTCGTCGTTGTCGAACTGTGAGCGAAGCCACGAGAGATCGATCGATCCATCTGGGGCGACTTGACTGACCGACTTGCGGAGCGAGAGTCGACCAAAGTGTTCTATGAGTTGGAGTAATCTACGAGGTTCAATCGGCTTAGTGAGGCACCACTCCATTCCTGCGAGGAGGAAATGCTGCTGATCATGCGCGATTACATCCGCCGTAACGCCGACGATAGGAATGTGTGAATTAAAGCCCTTTTCTCCGAGACCTTCTTCCTTCGATCGAATAATTTTAGTCGCGTCGAGCCCGGACAGGACTGGCATATCGATGTCCATGATAATCGCGTCGAACCGGTCGCCAGCATTAAGGGGGGTAGGGGTGAAGTGCTCGGTTTGTTCGAGGAGGTCAATAGCCTCCTGTCCATTTGAAGCTGTAACCACAGTGTGTCCGGCAAGTTCAAGGTGTTTTGAAAGCACGACTTGGTTGATACGGACGTCATCCACAACAAGTACTTTAAGCGAGAGTTGAGATTTATGTGGCGATCGAATTTCCGGTTTGTTTGATCCAAGTAGCCTGGTCACATCACTCCGTAGAAACGGTTTGACTAAGCAATTAGTAAAACCCCAGCTGTACAATTCTTGAAGTGCACCGACGTTGTTGCATGGGATGATGGGGATTACGCGCACTGTTTCGGGAATCGATATTTTTCCGAGTTCTATTATTATGCTTGGAGCAGTTGCAGGGCAATCCAAAAATACGACGTGAGACGTCGGGATGGTTGAAAGTTCCTGAGTAAATGAGCAGATCGGTAGAGATGCCACGGTGGCGAAACCTAGATCGTCAGCCACTTCAGAGATGAGATCGCACATTAAGCGGTCGTCTGAAAAGATCGTAACGTGAGCCACGTGATCGAGAGGTGGTATCGATAAAGGAGTGTTGGCTTCCTTCATTGCTAGCGGAAGTTTTAGTGTTGAACCGAGGCACGGGAACTGAGCAATGCTTAGCTGTCCATCAATCACTGCAACCAGTTTGTTCGTCAATCTAGATGAGACATCGAACTCGACCTCGAAAGGGCCCTTCTCAGCCTGTGAGATAGCCGCGTTACTTCTAGACTGAATGTTCATGCCCTCAGATGAGTGAAGAAGGCCTTGGACTTGAAAGCACAACTTACTATCGTTAGCTTCTGTGCTTTCCAGATATACCGAGAATACAATCGAACCTCGCGTCATGCTCTGCATTACGCTCCTCAGCATGTGATCAAGTATCCGATAGAGACGATCGGGATCGACGGTCATCATTTCAGGGACGCTCTTTTTTATGTCGAGCGAAAACCCGAGTTGCATATCGAAGGCATCGGCAGCGGTTAATCGACTGACGGAGGAAAGCAGGTCGTAGATCGGAATTGTCGAAGGCCGGGCGACCAGGGTATCCTGTTCGAGCGCCGAATAGTCGATGAGATCTGAAATTCGAGCATCGAGATGCTTGCTGCACCTAACGATTATATCCAAAGCCTCGGCATTGTTTCGGGGGAGGTCTAGATCCTGCATCAACTTTGCACTGGCTAGTATGCCGTTTAAAGGGGTGCGAAGGTCGTGGCTCATGACTGACAGAAAGGAGGTGTCCTCTCTACTTACAGTTTTAGGTTGGGCGACTCTTAAGGAGCAGCAAAGAAAAATTGAAGCTGCCCCGATTGCCACGTCGATAAACACGAAAAGAGGGGAGTCGAAGGGCGCACGCAATGCAACACACGCTATGATGAGCGCGAGGACCATTCTTTCCGGTTGTAGTTGTTTGCAGATGGGTGGCACTATTCTAATTCGTTTTCAGAAGTCGAATTAATCTTCGACAGTACCTTTTGTAGTTTATTTGCCAGCGTATCGCCGTTGAATGGCTTGACGATGTAGTCAGAAATCCCCGATTTGTACGCGAGCATTACCTCATCGCGGTCAGCACTTGACGTTATCAATATAAATGGCACCGTCATCGTTGAGGGCTGGCCCCTTATCACTGAGAGGAGTTGTAAACCGTCCATATCAGGCATGTTCCAGTCAGAGATTATTAGGTTGACGTCGCCCTGCGAAAGGCGTTGAAGCGCGGCCGCCCCGCTGCTCACTTCGACAACGTTTTTCACCCCAAGTTTTCTAAGTAACCGCGAAACAATTTTTAGGGCGCTGGGAACGTCGTCCACAACGAGCACGGAACCATCACTCTCTATAAAATCTTTTAGGTCCATAGTATTATTAGCTACTTAGAATTAATTATAACCTCACCCATATACGTTAACGTCGGCATTACCGAGAGAAAAAATGAGTGCTATTGTCGGATTTAGTCGCCGCGTGGAGGAAGAATTGATTTTTTGGGGCGTGGGAGTTGTGCGATGACGCAAATGCATGTGGTGAGAAGCGCCATAAAACTCCATTCCCAGACATACCCCAAATGAATATCTGCCGGCGGGGTGGTATCGAAGGCTGGAACTGGATAAGTCGTCTCGGGAGCAGACATGCCCATAGTATTCACGCCTTTCTGTCCCGCATACATAAGGACCTCGTTGCGCCCCCCAGAACTCTCTTTAACAATCTGTGTGGAAATCGAAGGATCGTTCGGGTCCGCCATTGTTTCTACGTAAACAGGAAGTACTCGATACGGTAACTGTCCCGCCATTTTTTTGATATCTACTCGTAACCATTGATCAATCCACGGTAGATCGAGTGCTGTTTTGCCGTCGCTCGGTGCAAAGGACTTGGTCGGCATACTCTCTTTAATGAGGCCGAAGAACTCAGTTGGGGGGGTAGGCTGGAAGATAGATCGTGTGCTTCGAGCCTCCATGCCAAGCGGTAGGAAGCCTCTATCCACCAAGATGCGAATATCTGAATTGATCAATTTCAGCGGGGTTATAACGTGGACGCCAGCCCGGTCGTTGAGCCGTCGATTTCGGAGGACCATCTCGTGGCTAAAATCGAAGGTGCCTGATAATTGAACCCGGCGGAATGTGAACCTTCCGTTGGACAAAACACCGGCTGCTTCGTCAAGTAACCCTGTGAGCGGGAGAATCGGTTCTTTAAGATTCTGCTGTAATTGATTGATAACTCCAAGCTTCCAGAGGTGACGATTCCATTGCCAGACGGCTGCCAGCACCATCCCTACAACGAGGACTGAGCAGGTAATGGTTATTTTCCAAGAGAATGAGCGTCGCACGCTAAAATTGTATGACGTCTGTTGAGGCAGAGCCAGTTCGAGAGGTCATTTATTCTCTACAATCATGAATGAGGTAAGAGCTTGCAGGCGTTTCAAAATTCAGCTGAAAAGTATACGATGCGAAGAAGTTGTGGTGATGGCTGTGTCCGCTGTGAGGACACTGTATGGCGCCGATAATAAAGCCAACCAGGGAGGGATAAGAGTGTTACATTTACTTGGCGCCGGGGTCGCATATCCTGACGTAGAGTTAACTAGTCAGTTTTTGGGCGAGATCGGCCCGGATCTGGACCCTTCTTCGCGTGCGCTACTTAGCCGGATTGGAGTGGTCTCTCGAAGAGTGTCCCTTCCGCTTGGCTATATTAAAGAAACCAAAAATGTCAGTGCCATAGAGGGTCGCACGGTAGCTACCTGTTCACCAACTGCGTTAGGAGTGGCAGCAGTAAAGCAAGCATTGGATCGCGCTGGCATCCTTCCCGAGCAGGTCGGCCTTCTTATTGCGGATACGGCAACTCCCCATCAAACATGTCCATCGGAGGCGCAAAGGATCGCCGGCTCATTGCAGCTAAAGATACCGGCATACGACATGGTCGGAGGGGCAGGCGCGCTTCCTCTCCACCTTGAAACACTTAATAACTGGAAGCCGGAGAGAGTTCCAGAGTTTGTGGTGTGCGTCTCATCAAACACGCCTTCGCAGCACGTTGACTACGCCGATAGGACGGCCGCCGCGCATCTCTTTGGAGATGCTGCCTCAGCCGTTGTGGTTTCGACGCGTAATGCGGGAAAAATGAAACTTGTGAATTCCTATCTTCGCCGTACTAGCGCGTATCGGTCTCCGTTCACTATCGACCGGCACTTGTCGTTTTCAGCGGATGCAATGCTCCCCGCAACAGAGATTGTCCAGATGGTTACACAAGGGGTGAAACGCCTTAAAGAAAAGCATGACTTCAACTCTGTTTCTGCGAAACTAATTGGTCCACAACTTTTCGACGGACAATTGGTGGCTTTTGCGGATACCCTCGGCTTTGAAAGTGACTCAATCATTTCAACCAGTCAGCATTTCGGTTACTCAGTTGGGAGTTCAATCGGAGCGGCTTTGGCATCCGTATGGGATGATATAAACTCCGGTGAGCACGTTGTTATTGTCCATGCTGGTGATGGCCTCTGGAGTGGTAGTGTGATGTTGGCGTCGGAATAAGCGGAAATTGTATGCTTCATTTACTGGGAATGGGTCGGTGTCATCCGTCGATTTCAATCGATAATAAGTTTCTCGAAGATCTAGACGTTGGTACGACCGCGCAGTGGATTGAGGAGAAGATAGGAATTCTTGAGCGCCTGACGACTCTTCCGTTAGAGTATATTCGTACAACACGTAATCAAGACCCTCGTATGGCTCGAGAGGTCGCTTCAATGACACCAACCCAGATGGGGGTTATTGCGGCACGTGAGGCATTGAAAAGAGCTGGCATCACAGAACAAGATGTTGGGATGGTTGTGGTAAACAGCTGCACTCCTAATAATACTGTGCCGGGGGAGGCGATCCGAGTCGCCGAAGAGCTCGGATGTTCTGCGGTAGCGTTCGATGTATACTCGGCCTGTCCGGCATTTGCACTGCATGTCGATTTCATTTCGAACTACCAAGAGCTAGCGTTGCCAGAGTTTATCTTGTGCGTGTCCACCGCAGCGTTGACGCAGCACGTAGACTACAATGACCGCTCGGACGGTGCCATCTGGGGAGACGGAGCAGCTGCCTGGGTTATCTCTGCGCAACATACCGGG